>URTW01000006.1 GCA_900550815.1 uncultured Collinsella sp. | reverse complement strand
CAAACAAAACGTTGGGCCGCAGACCCACCGTGCGCAATGCGCAGCGCCGCCATCTTGCGAGTCACGGAAACGCCTTCCCTACCGTGCCCCGCGCTATACTCGTCCGCATGGATATCAAAACACGCAACATAGTAACGCCCGCCGCGGATGCACCAACGTCGCAACCCGCCTCCGTTCCCGCACCTGTCGTGGGCCGTTTTGCCCCGTCGCCCTCGGGCCGCATGCACCTGGGCGACGTGTTCAGATGCCTGTATGCGTGGCTTTCGGCCCGCAGACAGGGCGGCCGCATCGTACTGCGCATCGAGGACCTGGACGATCGCTGCAAGCGTCCGGAACTTGCCGCTCAACTGATTGACGACCTGGCCTGGCTGGGGCTTGAGTGGGACGAAGGCCCCTACTACCAACACGATCGCCTGGACTTGTACGAGGACGCCCTGCACCAGCTGCAAGACGCCGGCCTCACCTACCCCTGCTTTTGCACGCGCGCCGAGCTCCACGCCGCGAGCGCACCGCACGCCAGCGACGGCACGCCCATCTATCGCGGCGCCTGCCGAGGCCTTTCTGCCGAGGAGGTTGCCCGCCGCAGCATCCTGCGCGCTCCGGCCACGCGCCTGCGCGTGCCCGCCGTCGACGACCTCGCGGACGACGTGATCGAATTTGTGGATCGCACGTATGGTGCCCAATGCGAGGCGCTCGCCACCGAATGCGGCGACTTTTTGGTGCGCCGCAGCGACGGCGTGTTTGCCTATCAGCTAGCCGTGGTGGTCGATGACGCCGCCATGGGCGTCACCGAGGTCGTGCGCGGATGCGACCTGCTGGGCTCCACGCCGCGCCAAATCTACCTGCAGCATCTGCTGGGACTTCCCACGCCGCACTACGCGCACATTCCGCTGCTCATGTCGCCGGACGGCCGCCGCCTTTCCAAGCGCGACCGCGATCTGGACCTGGGCGAACTCCGCACCCGCTTTGGCACACCCAAGGCACTGCTGGGCTGGCTCGCCGGTCAAACGGGCATCGCGCCGGACACCACGCCGCGTTCTGCCGAGCAGCTGGTCGAGCACTTTAGCTGGGATGTCATCCGCGCGCATCGCGAGAACATCGTTATGGATGAAAGGACAGGCATGCAACAGACGGCAGCCCACCCTGACGACCACCTCGATAGCGACATTGCCAAAGCATCAACAACTCATCTTTCACCAGAGGGGTTCGATGCGTTTTGCGAAATACTTGACTCCCCCACGCCAGAAGCTACGAAAACGTTACTCGAGCGCAAGTCAGCTTGGGAGTAAACCCCTTAGCGAATCGGTTTTGGTTCGCTACGAAGCTCATGCGTCCGTACCCCTATGCAACATCCCAGGGCTGGAGTTCGTCGCCCAGGCGAACGATGCAGTCGTAGAGCACGGTATGGCGCTCGGCCGGGTTGACATCCCGATGAAAATGCCCGTAGTACCAGCGCTTGTAGTCCAGACGGTCCTCCAGCTCGTCAAAAATCGTGGTGAGTCGATCGACATCGGGATAATTCCAGCCGGGTGCCGGATAGAGCGTGGGCGAAAGCACGCGCGTCGAGCAGGTGTGGGTGACCACGTAGTCGACCTTCCAGCCCACGCTGTCGAGCTTTGTCCGCGCCTCCTCAAAGTTGCGCTCGTCCGGCAGCTCCTGCGGCCACCAGCTGGAATACGGAATGCGGTATTCCTTGTCCACGCTCGTGGCGCCGCCCATGGTAAAGATCGTTGAGCCGTCGAGCTCAAAAACCTCGCCGCGCGTCAGGCGTCGGATGGGCGAGGTGTCCGACAGGCGCTGCGTCAGCCCACCGTGCCACGGTTCCATGGGTCGCTCCGCCCAGTGATCGAAGCGCTCGTGGTTGCCGTCGACGAACAGTACCGTGTAGGGGCGCGACTCCAGCCAGGCGATGTCGGCGCATTCCTCGGCAGAGAAGTCCCACGGAAAGCCAAAGTCGCCGGCGACGATGAGATAGTCGTCGCTGGTAAGACTGTCGCCAAGCTCCCAGTCGCGGAGCTTTTGCATGTCGAGCCCACCGTGGATGTCGCCCGTCACATAGACCGTCATCGGATTACCACTTCCCTCTTGTAAGCCTCGCGTTCGCGCTCGCCCTGCCTGTCGCCGGTCTCGTTGACCCACCAGGGCCATTTCACCCGGCCGCACGGCTCGTCGACTCCGGCGAACCATTCCCTCAGCTCGTCGAGGCTCACCGGGGAGTGCCCGTTGGCATCGCAACCGACGTCGTAGCGCAGAAGGCCCTGCTTGCGGTTGAACTCGTTGTACGCGCCGCCGCTGCTGTGGATGTGTCCGTGGAGGTGCCACGATCCATGGCTCATGCCCTGCCAGTCGGCCATGGGGTAATGGCACAGGACGATCTTCTGCCCGTCGATCTTGAGCACGCAGATCGGCGGTTCCACGGTGAAGGCGCCAGCGACCGCCGGCTGGGTCCAGTCCTTGTCGTGGTTTCCCGGGACGAGGTGGATGCGTCTGCAGGCGATCCGCTTGCGAAGCCCATAAGCGTCCTGGGCGGTCATCTTGAATGAGAAATCACCCAGGATGTAGAGTTCGTCGTCCACGGCAACCCTGCCGTTGATGCTGTCGACGATGGCGTCGTTCATCTGCCAAATCGTCTCCCACGGGCGGTCGGTGAACTTCAGCACGTTCTCATGCCCGAAGTGGGTGTCGCTGGTAAACCAGATCATATTGATTGTCTCCTTCTGTCGCTAAAAAACGTTCTCCTTCGAGGTCAGGAGACGTATTTTGAGCGACATGAGGTACATATCCCTCATGTTCCAAGCTCCAATCTGCCGAATTTGCTCGGATAAAAGTCTAAGGCTTCGATAGCGAGCACAATTTGATTTTTGAATTATGGACGAATTCCTCGTCAAGAGGGTAAAATAATGCCGACGGCAGCCCAAGTTGTAGTGAGCTGGGCAGAGCCGTTGCTTAACGAAGTTAGGTCATCGTCTTAGCGACGGTGACCTTTCTTTTTGGGCTTCGAGCCCTGCTTAAGTGCCTTGGAAAGGCCGACAAGGGCCGTGAGGAGCGAGACCATAGCGGTCAGGAGCTTCACGAACTCAGTGAAATCGGTCATGGGCATCACCTCCCATCGAATGGAGGGCTCTGCCCGGCACGAGGACTGCCGACAGCGAGGACGATTCTATCAGAGTGGCTGGCCCTCTTCATTCAATTCATGCTCCCCACCCTCGCCGAGACTGCAAGCGTGGCAGAATCGGCACCGAACGGTAGCGCGCCAGGGCACTGACGATGAACTATCCAAAACTAGCGAGGCGTGTCACCACGTGAGAAATCGCCACGGTCGATAACGCGATCGCCCATCTGTCGCGACACAGTGCTACCGCCGTGCGCCTGGCCGGCGGTGCGAACGCGGTCATCGCCGGCATTGGGAACGGCGCCGGCGTAACGGTTGCGAATCTCCCTCGCATAACCGCGACGCGCAAGAAGTTCATCGCGAACCGCCGGATCTTCGAGCAGGTCTTCGTCACACTTCGGTGTAATGAATTTAGGAAACGAATTGTAGGCGACGCCTTTGCTTGCTTTAGCCTGCTCGACCCACGCCGAGTATGCTTTCTTGAGTCGTCGGATATAAATCTCACAGCGCTTCTCGTATGGAAGCGCACGCTCGGCCTCCAACACGTTATTTTCGAAAGCCGTCTGCAATGACTTCAACGCGAAGCGTCCGTCAAGACGAGTCAGGTTGAAGGTGCACTTCGGATTGCCGGCTTCTTTGATATCGAGATCTGTCGCATAGACTCGATTGTTCTTGATGAAAATGTCTACGCCCCATGATGCAAGTAGTTTTTTGAACTGCTCCATATTCTTTACGCGACCTTCGTCAATCGCAATATGGATCAGCTCACGCAGATTGTTTTTATAACTGTACTCGCCGCGACCAATAATCTCCTTTTCCGTGTCGCGCGGTTGACGATCACGAATCTTCGAATTTTTCTTACCCTTTTCAAGTTGGGCGAGATTCCAGTCCTTATCGAGTTCGCGGACCCACGAGGCGCGTTCGAACTTCCCGTGACGCCCGCCCGTCTCACAACGTTTTCCTGTCAGGAGATCCGTGCGGTTAATTGCCATGTGCACTGCGTAGCGTTTTCCCGCCTTGTCGCTTTCCTCGTGTAGCGCGAAGATAACTTGCTGATTCGGGTAATGTTTCGCGACCCATTGCCTTGCGTAGGCCATACATGCATCCGGCGTCATTTTACCGCCGTTGCACGAACATTCTTCGGGGAGAAACGCGAGAATCTGGTGGAGGATAGTCACGTTCTTCGCGCCGGCTCGCGAAGGCGTGTCGTGATGGAAAACCTTCCGCGTCATTGCCATTTTCGAAAACCAGTACTTATCGCATTTGATGTTCCAGCCATCACGGGCAAGGGCATGTTTCCCGTTGATGTACCGCCGAACGTTCTTTGCGTAGCGCTCGCTCGATACGCTCTTCTGCTTGATAACAGTCACTTTGCATCGCCGCCATCGGTGAAATAGCGACGCTCGAGCGTTCTCAAGAATTGAAAAGCGTAATCAGAACTTTTAGCAACGCACCCGATGGCCATAAGAACGGCAGTTTCGTCGTAAGCCGAAAGTCCTTGCGCGTTTATGAAGTGCGCCAACTGGTTAAGGTTCGTACCCTGCTTCAAAAGCTCATGATAGATCTTCTCCACGCCGCCATGGTCGAAATCGATTTTCTCGATCTTCCCGTTAATTAGTACGCGCCGTGCATACGAGCTCACGGTCACGCCAAGGAAATCAGCATTGCTTTCGATTATCCTTTTTTCTTCCGGTGAGACCCTGATGTGCAATTCTTCAGTTCGAGATTTTTGATCAGCAATTTCCGCAAGACCAAAATCGATATCGAGATCGTCGGCATTGCATAAGACGAAACGTATGAGTTCCGCCTCACTCATCTCATGTCGCTTTGCGATTGCGATGATGGCTTTCTTCTCTTCATCGGAAAGAGACGCCTTGACGGTGTGTGGGCGGAGCCTGCTCATGATTCCTCCGGAAAACGAATCAGCGATCGGAGAGGCCTCCGATCAAAACCTGCTATGCGATTCGCTTTCCTTTTGAGGAACGGCTAGCGTCGTTCCAAAAACGAAGAATCGTCTCCGCGATTCTTCATCGCGGAGTTTCAACTTCACAACAACCTTATCGCCGTAGCAGGCGATAAGCAAGGTCTGTGGCGTGGTGTTTTTGGGGTCCGAATGGGCCCACAAAAATGCCACCCACAGTCATCTTGCATGCCCCAGAAGGGGGCATAGACGCAGCGAAGCGTAGGCAGAAGATGAGAGGCCTCATCTTCTTTCTCGAAAGGCTTCGGGAACAATTAAGACATCGATGGGCTATCAGCTAGACGTCAAGGCCCATTAGTCTTCTACGTTCTGCGCGCTCCTCAGCAATTCTTTTTGATCCGGCAATGGCCTGTCCCTTTTTATCCTTGAGGCTCATCGGCTCTTCGGTTTTCTTTTTACTGGCATTCTTGTTTTCCACAGCGGCCTCCTGATTGATTATTCTCCTATCGTTTATTCCCAAACTGAGCACATAAAAAGGCGGCCGAAACCGACCGCCCGCGAACAAATATGTATTCACCGAACGTAAGAGAAGGGGAACAAATGTACATTACTCCCAGTGACCGGCGACGTCGACGACCCAATGCTGTCCCGTAGCCTGCTGTTCATAATGACCCTGGTCCTCAGAGGTGGTATACGAATCGTTTACGACAGATCCTCCGATGCCGCCGTTGTCCATATCATTATGAACCCATGAATAGGCGGCATCTTCGGAATCGAAGGGCCCTACCATAGTGCCACCATGATTGACCCAATAGCGAGGATGACGCGTGTATACCACGTTCGGTACCCAGACCTGGCTGTAATCAGTCTCCCAGTGCCCCTGCTCGGCAACCCACTTCTTCTGGCTACCGCCATTGGAAGAGGAATTATTGCTGCCGGAACCCTGTGAATTGCCGGAACCCTGCTTCGAGTCGGAGGAGTTTCCCTTGCTGTCAGACTTCGACGAGTCGGAAGACTTGTTATCCTCTTTCTTGGAGTCATCGGACTTCTGGTCCTTGTCGTCGGATTCTTTCTTCTCCTCGGACTTGGCTCCAGAGGTTTGCGCCGCCTTTTCTTCGCTTGGCTTCTTTTTGTCTTTATTCTTTACCGCTGTGGCGGCCCTTTCCGTAGAGCCGCTTCCTTGCTTTGCAACGCTGGCGCATCCAAGTTGAGGTGCCGAAAGGCACACCAGAAGCGCAACGATAATAGCCTTTGTTCTCACACCGATCTCCCTGCCCATGAAACCGGGCGTTGGACACCAGCCGATATCCAACGCCCGGCTCGCTTTTACATCTGCTCGCGGCGCTTCTTTTGATCGAGGAAGACGCCGGCTGCCACGAGGACGGTACCGCCGATGGCGAACGTCTCGCCGATGAGTCCCGCGCGGTCACCGGTCTGGGCGAGGCTGCCGGGCTGGACGGTATCCGTGTTGGCGAGGTGCTTCGGGGTGTATGCCGCCTGCTTCTTTGCGGCCTCCTCCGCCTCCTGTCGTGCGATCTCATCGGAAAGCTTCTGCTCCGCTGCGATGCGGTCGGACTTCGCCAACTCGTAGGCGGCGAGTGCCGCATCATAGCCGGGCTGGAGCTCGTCCACCACGGTCTGCTTCTCGTCCAGGATGGCCTTGGCGGGCGCGACCTTGGCACGTGCCTCGACTGCTGCGGCGAAAAGCGCGTTGAGGGCGTCATCCGCGTTCACATCATGGCCGAAGACGAGCGCCGCGTCGGCATCGATGGAGTTCAGCTTCGACAGCTTGGCGTCTGCCTGCGCCTTTGCCTGCTCGGCGGCGGAGACCAGGGACTCGGCGGCGATGGCATCCGCCTTCACGGCATCGAGGGCGGCCTTGGTGTCATTGACGGCCTTTACTGCATCCTGCTCGCGCTGCTGTGCCTCTGCGAGCTTCGCGGCAAGGCCGGTGAGAATGTCGAGGTTCGACTGTGCGTCCTCGAGATCAGTCTGGGAGCCGGTAAGCTTGTCGGCGGCAACGCCGGTGTCGGCCTTTGCGGCATCGACGGCACGCCGGGCATCCGCGAGGGCGCTTGCGGTGCCGTCCGCCTTTTGCTTGGCGTCGGCGAGGACGGTCGACTTCTCGGCCTGATCGGCTACCGCCGCGTCATGGACGCTCTTTGCGGTATCGAGTACCTTCTTGGCGTCGGCGACGTCCTGGAAGAACTTCGCGAGGTCGGCGTTCGCATCGTCCACGCCCTGCTGCTTGGATGCGGTGTCCGCCTTGGCGGAGTCCAGCTTAGACTGTGCGGTCGTTACGGCTGCGTTGGCAGCATCAAAGGCGACCTGCTTCTGCTGGACGGTTGCGGCGGCGCCGGCGGCTGCCTGCTTCTTGGATGCGAGATCGGCCTTGGCTACGTTGAGTGCGCTCTTGGCGTTCTTGAGACCGTTGATATAGGAGGTCAGCTTCTGCTCGTACTCGTCGACGGACATGGGATTCATGTTCCAACCGGAGCCTGCCCAACCCAGGTTTGCGGTATCGAAGCTGTCGGTCTTCCAGCCGTTCATGGTTCCCTTGCTGCAGACCGCCATGCCCATATAGCCGATTTCAGGGCTGATGACATGCAGGTAGTGACCGACAGTTGCGGGATATCCGGCAACCTTAAAATGCTGGTTGACATAGGATTCAATCCCACTATGCGACTTGTAGAAGTCTACGGCATCCTTACCGATTAGACCGGTGACGCCATAGAGCTCCTGAACTGCCTGATCGAAGAAAGCCTTTTCTTGGTCCACCCACTGCGGTTTCGGATCGGTTCCATAGTTCCATGCGAGGTTTTCGCTCGTATCAAACTGCATGGAATGCCCAAACTTGACATCGGAATAGTTCGCGTTGGCAATCGCCGCCGCAATGAGCTTGTACGTGACCTGGAGCTCAGAGAGACCGACGGACTTGCGGTACTCGTTGATGGACTTCATGTACGGGATTGCCGCGAGCATGTTGTCGAGACTGGTCGCGTCGAGGCTGTTCCCCACCTCGGTGTAGCCCTTGTGTGTGCAGTTCTGGATGATCTCGATGGCTGAATCGGCACCCATGGCCTTGAAGAAACCGATGGCTCCCTGCTTGAGCTGCGCGTCTGCGAGATCCACCTTCGTTTGTGCCTCGTCGCCCTTCTGCTGGGCGGCGGTCACGGAGGCGTCTGCGGTATCCTTTGCGGCCTTGGCGTTCGCGAGCTCTACGTCGGCGGCTGCCTTGGCGGACTCGGCGTCCTTGACAGCCTGCTTCGCGGCATCCAGCTTGGCGATGGCGTCGACGTTCGCCTGCGTGGCGGCATCGAGGTCGGCGTTCGCGGCATCGAGAGCGGACTGGGCGGCGTTCACGCCGGATTCGGCATCGACCGCGGCCTGCTGCTTCGCGGAGAGGGACGCCTGGGCATCATTCAGTTCGGTCTGTGCCGTTGCTGCAGCGGACTGCGCCTGCTCGAGCTCGGACTCGCACTGGGACTGTGTCGCTTGTGCGGCAGCGAGGGCTGCCTCTGCGTCCGCGACCTTCTGTTTTGCCGCATCGTACTCCGGACCGCTGGCGCCTGCCTCCGCTGCGGCGAGGTCGGTTTTCGCCTTCTCGTAGGCGGCGCTGGCGGCTGCGGCCTTCGCATCCGCTGCGTCCTTGTTCTGCTGGGCTGCGACAAGGACGGCATCGGCGGCATCCTTGGCAGACTGGGCCGCAACCAGCTTGGACTGGGCATCGGCAAGCGTCGCGTTGGCGTTGTCAAGTTCGGCCTGTGCCCTGCTCACGGCATCCGTGGCGTCGCGCACGGCCTGCTCGGCGGCACTGATTGCCTCCGGGGTGGCGCTTACGGCATCTGCCTTGGCTTTATCGAGGGCATCCTTGGCATCCTGGGCCGCCTTGAGGGCGGACTGGTACGCTTCGTCCTTCTCGGACGCATCTGCCTTGGCGTCTGCGAGACCCGCCTTCGCCTGCTCGAGGTCCTTGCCGGCGGCACCGGCGGCGTCCTTGCCCTCCGCGACCTGACGGGCGTACTCGTCCATCGCCGCACGGTCGGCTGCCGCGCCGGCGCTGACTGCCGAATCGTAGGATGCCTTGGCCTGGTCGCGCGCGGAAGCCGCCTCGTTGTAGGGACCGGCGGCCTCATCGTAGGATGCCTTGGCGGCGTCCTCCTTCGCCTTCGCCTCGTCGACTGCCTTCTGCAGATCCGCGATGGTCTGTGCGACGGATTTCGCGCCGGTACCGGATGCCGCGCCGGCGTGGGCGGCGATCGGCGACATCACGGCGGGGTGCTGCGTGCCCCCGTCACCGGTCTGGGCGAATGCCGTGAACGGTGAGATGAGGCTCGATCCGGTCATGGCGGCCATGGTCGCCGCGGTGACGGTCAGACGCGCGATCCCCTTCGGAGTGTGAATCTTTTTGCTTGGCAGTGCGGCGAAGTGATCGCCACCGGCAGCGAAATGCTTTCCCTGGGTCATTGTGCTGTTCCATTCCTTTTCCGTGCCCTATCCGACTGGGCATCAGAGTGCTTTCCAATAGAGATAATTATGCGCCTTAACTGGGATTGTTGTATATAGTCCGTTGGCATAAATACAACAATCCATGACTCTTTTTGTCATGGATATCTCGCCGCTACAACAATCCTTTGGTCTACGCTGCAAAGAACTCAGATCAGAGTCTGGTTTCTCACAAGAGCAATTTGCGAACCGCATTGACATGGACAGGTCTTACTACGCCTCGATAGAGGTCGGGCGAAGAAATGTCAGTCTTTCTAACCTCTCTAAAATTGCCAATGGATTCAACATATCAATTGCTGCACTTATGACTGGTGTATCCGATAAATCGGATTAGTCCATCAATCAGCGAACGAAGTGAGCGAATAAATCGGCGGCGTAGCCGGCGGCAAGGACACGGTACGTGGCCGCGCAGCGAGCTCCGCGAGCGAAGGGGACGGCATCGCCGTCCCTATTTCTTTATAAACTTATTTCTCTATTAATTGGTTTCACCAAACTGGGTATTACACAAGCTTCTGAGCAGGCTTTTTATCAAATAATTCAAAGCTACCGAATCATCAAAATGGTGAAATTATTTACCCAAAAGAGGGAAGCACATCACCAAAATGGAACCGACCAACAGCTGTTGAAAACTTTTATCCCCAAAATGGTGATTTCCCGTTTTCAGTGGAAAACTCGGGAAGTCATAATATTTACTTACCAGATTTACAAACGAAAGCGGTTCTTAGTCCCAAAACCAGAACAGGTCAGAAGCAAAAATAACTCCTGACCTGCGATTTTCCTGGTGCCCCCGGGCGGATTCGAACCGTCGACACCCGCTTTAGGAGAGCGGTGCTCTATCCCCTGAGCTACGGAGGCATGTTGTACTAGTGTAGCAGATTTACTGCATCGCAATACGTCGCATGACTAGACTTCGAAGTTGCGGTGGAATAGTTCTTGTCTGAAGCATCTAAAGCCGTATTTAGGAACTATTTCACCGCAACTTGTGAAGAGCTAGTTGCCTTTGTGGAAGAGGTTTTTGATGACGGAGGGGATGCTCTTGGCGCCCTTGACCGTCACATCGATAAAGTCGGGCGAACGCACGAGCTTATCCTCGTCGACATACTTGCGGACCGCGCGCAACGTCTCTTTGTCGTCGCGCGTCGAAAACGTAAAGTGACCGTTGTCCTTGGTAAAGATAGCAAAACGCGTAATCTTCTTGGTGCCGCGCAAAACCTCGGCGGCAATATAGTCGACCTCGTCCCACGGGATTTGAATATAATCCTCGGGATTGCGCTCGTTGTAATACTCGAACGCCTTATTGCCCACCATCACGTTACCGTGGCTGGTAAGCCCCATCAGGCAGGTTGCCGGCGTTGCCAGATCGACCGTGCTGTTCTGAGATTGCGCCATGCGCGCCTCGCCCTCCAAATAAAACAATCGGACCGCATCCAGTGTACCCACCGGGTGCGGTCCGTTTCAATGGCTCAAAAGCCCTTGCCTAGCAATTCTCGGTCTTAAGCCGAAACGTGCTTACATGAAGCCGCAAACGCGACCGATGATGCCGATGGCGAAGAGAGCCAGGATGATGACGATCGGGCTGACCTTCTTCTTGAGGAGCTTGCAGACCAGCAGGGTCAGGCACACGGCGGCAAGGCCGGGGATGAGCTGATCGAGGTTGGCCTGAAGCGTGGTGACCTTCACCTGATCAAGGGCGTTAGCACCGATGGAGTTGTACATCGTCAGTGCTTCCTTGACACCCTCAGAACCGGAGGGCAGGTTAGCCCAGTCGATAAAGGCGCCAGCAGACTGCGTGACCTTGGAGACGACCGGGGTGAAGGAGATGGACACCCAGCGCTCGACCAGGGCGCCGATGATGAACATACCCAGGATGGAAGCACCCTCGGTGACCTTGCCCATCAGACCGCCGGAGAGGTCCTTGGCGATGGAGGAGCCGACCTTGTAGCCAAACTCCTGCGTGTACCACAGGAAGGCGTAACGGATGATGTTCCACGCGAAGAAGAACAGCAGCGGACCGGCGATGCTGCCGGACAGGGCCAGGGAAGCGCCCAGAGCGCCCAGAATCGGGCGAAGGGTGAACCAGAAGGCGGGGTCGCCGACGCCGGCGAGCGGGCCCATCATACCGACCTTGACGCCCTGAATGGCGACGTCGTCGATCGGAGCACCGTTGGCGCGCTCCTCCTCGAGAGCGAGGGTGACGCCAATGACGGGGGCGGAAACATAGGGATGGGTGTTATAGAACTCCAGGTGGCGCTTAAGAGCGGCAATCTGGTCATCCTTGTTGGTGTAGAGCTTCTTGATCGCAGGGATCATTGCGAAGCACCAGCCGCCGTTCTGCATACGCTCGTAGTTCCACGAGCCCTGAAGGAACTGATGACGGAAGCAAACCTTCTTGCGGTCAGCCTTGGTGAGCTGAATCTTGTTCTCTGCCATATGTATCACTCCCCTCCTACTCGTAATCGTTCAGAATGTCGCCGAGCGGGTCACCGGAGCCGCCGCCCATGCCGCCACCCTGCTTGGCCAGATCCTTAAGGCCAAGGTAGATGAGGGCAAGGGAGATGCCGATGAGGCCAAGGGCGATCAGCGTGAGCTGAGGGATGGCAGCAAGGACAAAGCCGAGGATGAAGAACGGCCAGGTCTCCTTGGTGGCCATCATGTTGATGACCATGGCGTAACCGACGGAAGCGACCATGCCGCCGCCGACAGCCATGCCGCCGGACAGCCAGTCGGGCATAGCGTTAAGCGCGTTGGTAACAGCCTCGGCCGGGATGATGCACAGAAGTACTGCCGGGATGGCGATACGAAGGCCCTGCATGAGGATAGCAGCGTACTGCCAGCGCTCGATGCCGGAGAAGTCGCCCTTCTCGGCGCAACCGTCCATGGCGTGAGCGATAGCGGTAGCCAGGGTACGGCAGATCATGGTCAGGAACAGACCAGCGACCGACAGCGGGACGGCGACGGCGATAGCGGTGGTAACGGCCTTGGCCGAATCGGTGGCGCCACCGTTGAGGGCGAGCACCATGATGATCGAAGAAGCGACCGAGGCCAGAGCGGCGTCAGGCGCGACAGCGGCGCCAACGTTAGCCCAGCCAAGGGCCATCATCTGGAGCGAACCGCCCAGGAGGATGCCCTCCTGAAGGTGACCGGTTACGAGACCGATAAGCGTGCATGCCACGAGCGGCTGATGGAACTGGAACTCATCCAGAATGCCTTCCATACCGGCAAGCAACGCGACAATCGCAACAAGCAGAATAGTGATTGCAGACATGTATCGGACCCTCCTTTACTATGCTTGAGCGGCCAGTTCGGCCTTAGCTTTCTTCAACATGGCGTCGAGATCCTCGGAGGAATCCGAAGGAACCTTGCGGACCTCGAACTTGACGCCCTTGGCCTTGAGAGCCTCGAGAGTCTTAACGTCGTCATCGCCCATAGCGACGGCGTTGGTGACGACGACCTTGCCCTTGGAGTGAGCCATGGAACCGATGTTGACTTCCTTGATGTCGACGCCGGCCTCGATGGCCTTGAGCAGATCCTGCGGGTTCTCAAAGAGCAGCATGGCCTTGGTGTCACCAAAGCGCGTGTCCTTGACGACCTCGGCCATCTTCTTGATGGGAACGACGTTGGCATGGACTCCCGGAGGGGCAGCCTGCTCGATCATGGTCTTGCGGAGCTCGTCGTGAGCAACGCCGTCGGAAACCACGATGATGCGGTTGGGGTTGATCTGCTTGGTCCACGTGGTGGCCACCTGACCATGCAGCAGACGGGTGTCGATACGGACGTGGGCAATCTTGATGTGCCCGTCGCCGATGACCGTTCCCGGAGGGATGGCGCCTGCAGGAGCAGCGGCGGCCGCAGCCGGCTTCTTCTCCTCGGGCTCCAGAGACTCGGGCTTGACGCGCACGCCAGCCTTAGCCTCAGTCACGAGATGTTTTGCGATCGCATGTGCAGTGTTCTTTGCGTCAAAGCGCTGCGAATATGCCTCGATGAGCATAGGCAGGTTGACACCGGTGACGATAGCCCAGGAATCGTGGCCCTCGATGAGCCCGCTGATCTGGTTGAACGGCGTGCCGCCCCACAGATCAACGAGGAAGAGCACCTGCTCCTGGTCCTCGAAGGAAGCGACTGCTTCCTCGACCTTGGCACGGAAATCGTCGGGGCCCATGCTCGGCTCGAGCGAGACCACGGCAACAGACGGCTGATCGCCAAAGACCATCGAGCCCGTCTGCTTGATTCCAGCTGCCAAGTCCCCGTGGCTAGCAAGAACAATACTTACCATCACATAACCTCCTTTTTGTCTACGTATTTCCTACACGACATGAAAGGAGTATACCTGTTTGGATTGTGGAATTATAGCTAAATTCGCAAAAGGTTGGATTATTTGTTTAAACGTCTAGGTTTGTTACAAGTTGATTACGTTACTGCTTTTTGACTCATTACACGACAAGGCGTCGCTCATCAAGCCATGCATTTTACAGATACAAGCAGGCTGTTCATTAATATCGATTTTAGGCAAGCGCGAATGCGCTTGTACTGCCGCTATTTTGTTTAAACAGACATGGCTTGACTATTTGCACGACTTATGCTCAACAAAGCCACTCAAAATAGTTGCGGTGGAATAGTTCTTGTTTAAGAGCCAGAAGGCTGAATTTAGGAACTATTTCACCGCAACTTATAGGGAATCCTAGGCGATGTGGAGGGGGTTGGCGGCGTCGACGGCGTCGGGGACGTCGGAAGGGCCGTCGGGGACAGCGTCTGCCGGGTCCTCGTCGGGGGTCTCGATCTGTTTGATCATGACCTCCTGGCCCTGCAGCAGGTATGTCTCGCCGCTACCGCAATGGGGACAGGTCTTGCCGTGCTCGACCGTCGCATAGTCGCGGCCACATGCCTCGCAATGCGTCACGGCCTCGACGGGCTCCACAACAAGCTCCGCGCCCTGCGCGATGGGCTTTTTATCTGCCGCCCAGCGCCAAGCGTCGAGCAGCAACTCGGGAACGACGCCCGAGACCTCGCCCAGCAGCAACGTCACGCTCGAAACGCGACGCACGCCATTGGCACGCGCCACGTTCTCAACATCACGAATGATGTGATACACAATCCCGAGCTCGTGCACTATTAATCCTTTCGCCGTTCCCGTTATGGCTACTTATTTCCTACCAAATTTAATCTTGATGGCGCGCTTCAAAGCATACTTGCCCAGGCTCGGGAGCTTTTGCTCGTATTTGACCATCGTGGAGCACTCGGGGCGATCGCGATCCAGATGGATAGCGTCAAACGCGCACTTGGTGGTGCACAGGCCGCAGCCGATGCACTTGTTGGGGTCGACGATCGAGGCGCCGCAGCCCAGGCAGCGGGCGGTCTCGGCGCGCACCTGCTCCTCGGTAAAGGTCTCAACATACTCGCTAAACGGCGCAGCCTTCTCGCGTTCGCGGTCCACATGCGCAACCTCGCGGCTCGCGTTGTCGTAGCTCTCGAGCACAACGTCGTTGCGGTCGAGCGCGGTGTAGCGGCGCTGGTTGCGGCCGATGGTGAGCGTGGAGCCCGGCTGCACAAAGCGATGGATGGACACCGCGGCCTCGTGACCGGCGGCGATAGCGTCGATGGCAAAGCTGGGGCCAGTGTAGACGTCGCCACCCACAAAGATGTCGGGTTCGGCGGTCTGGTAAGTCTGGGGATCGGCAAGGGCACCCTGGCCGCGGCCGAGCTCCACCTTGGAGTCAGCCAGCAGATCGCCCCACACAATGGACTGGCCAATCGACATGACGACACGGTCGGCATCGACACGGCGCAGATCGTTCTCGTCGTACTCGGGCGCAAAACGGCCCTCGTCGTCAAAGACACGCGTGCAGCGCTTGAAGGTGATACCGCACACACGACCGGCCTCGTCCAGGTGAATCTCCTTGGGGCCCCAGCCGCAGCTGATGTGAGCGCCGTCCTCAACGGCCTCGCGACGCTCCTCCTCGCTGGCGGGCATCTGGGCCTCACTCTCCAGGCAGAACATCTCAACGTGCTCGGAACCCAGACGGCAGGCGTTGCGGGCAACGTCGATGGCCACGTTGCCGCCGCCCACCACGATGGTGCGGCCGGGCAGCGCGTCGATCTTGCCGCTGTTAACCTCGCGAAGGAAGTCGACGGCCACGGTCACGTCCTCGGCATCCTCGCCCGGAATGCCGGCAAGGCGGCCGCCCTGGCAGCCAATGGCAACGTAGAAGGCCTTAAAGCCCTGCGCGCGCAGCTCGTCGAGCGTCACATCGCGACCGACCTCCACGCCATAGCGGAACTCGGCACCCATCAGGCGAATAACCTCGACCTCAGCCTCGATGACGTCCTTCTGCAGCTTAAAGCTGGGAATGCCGTAGGTGAGCATGCCGCCCGGGCGCTCGTTCTTCTCGAACACGACAGGCTTGTAGCCCTTCTCGGCCAGGTAGAAAGCGCAGGACAGGCCGGCCGGACCGGCACCGATGGTGGCGATCTTCTGGTCGAAGCCGCCGGCACGCGTCGGGGTCACCACGGGCGGGACGTAGCGGGTCGCGGCATCCAGATCGCGCTGGGCGATGAACTTCTTGACCTCGTCGATAGCCACGGCGGCATCCACACGGCCGCGGGTGCAAGCATCCTCACAGCGGCGGTTGCACACGCGGCCGCAGATAGCGGGCAGCGGGTTCTCGCGCTTGATGAGCGCCAGCGCCTCGTCATAGCGACCCTGAGCCGCGAGCTTCAAATAGCCCTGAACGGCAACGTGCGCGGGGCAGGCCGTCTTGCAGGGAGCGGTGCCGGACTCATGCGTCTCGATGCGGTTGTCGTTGCGGTAGTTGGGCGACCACTTGGTGTGATCCCATTTGGTGGCGTCGGGCAGCTCCTGGCGCGGATACTCGGGCACCTGTCCGCCGGCCTTTTTGCTGCAGAGCTTCTGGCCCAGCTTGGCGGCGCCGGCCGGACACACCTCAACGCAGCGACCGCAGGCCACGCACTTGTCCTTCTCGACCTTGGCGACATAGGCCGAGCGCGACAGGTTGGGCGTGTTGAACAGCTGCGAGGTGCGCAGGGCATAGCACACGTTGACGTTGCAGTTGCAGATGGCGAAGATCTTGTTCTCGCCGTCGATATTGGTGATCTGGTGCACAAAGCCGTTGTCCTCGGCCTGGCGCAAGATGTCGTAAACCTCGTCGCGCGTTACATAATGGCCGCGATCGGTCTCAACCACATAGTCGGCCATATCGCCCACGGCAATGCACCAATCGGCGGGGTCGTCGGCGCAGCCCTCGCCCATCACGCGACGGCTCGCGCGGCAGCTGCAGGTGCTGGCGGCATATTTGCCATCGTATTTGTCGAGCCAATGCTCGATATGCTCGATCGGCACCGAGGTGCTCGCGGCGTCGATGGCCTTCTCGACCGGAATGACGTGCATGCCGATGCCGGCGCCTCCGGGCGGCACCATCGGCGTGGCCTTGGACAGCGGTCCCTTGGACGCCTGCTCAAAGAACTTGGCATAGACCGGGTGCTCCTCGAGCTGGCTCACGCGCATGTTGAGGAACTCGGCAGAACCCGGCACCAGCATGGGCAACACCCACTGCTTGGCGCGCTCGGGGTTTTCCCAGTTGTACTCGAGCAGGCCCGTGTAGCTCATATCGTCGAGCATCTTCTCGATCTGGGTCTCGGGCATGCCGGTGAGCTTGACCATCTCGGGCAGCGTATAGGGACGGCGCATCTTCATCTTGCAGAGCACTTCGGCCTGCTCGTCGGTTGCGGCCTCGGCAAACGACCAGTACTCGTAGCCCAGCAGCTCATCGCGATGCAACAGACGGTTGGTGCAGTGCTCGCACAGCTTGACGATAGCCTCGCGCGGATGCTCCGGCAGCGGCGGCACGAACTCCGAACCGATGTCGGGCTCGGTGTAACTAATCCCCGGTCCGTTGAGAATCATGGTTGTCCCTTCTCTTGCCACAGCCCGACGAGGCCGCAGCGCCCCTCTTTTTTGCAGGCCGGGCATGCCCCCATGCCGTTCACCCGCCATTGTTGACATTGTGTCAAAAATAGTATTGACGAACCGTCAACAATATTCAAGACTGTTAGGCGAACGGTTAGGCAAAAGAGGATGAAAGGCGGCAAAACATGGGCAACAACGCAGCAGATACCTCTGTGGTCGATGCCGTCCCCGCATCCGATAGCGCGGCAAAGCGCCTGACGGGCGACGAACGCCGTCGCGAGATCCTCGATGCCGTACGCACCGTAAGCTCCGAGCTGGGCGTGTCCCACCTATCGGTATCGGCCGTGACCAAGCGAGCCGGCTGCACGCGTTCATTGTTCTACCACTACTTCGCCGACATGGACGCCGCCGTCACCGCCGTCATGGACGAGGCGATCGACGGTTTTATCTCCGAGCTCGAGCAGTGGAATGCCAACCGCATCGTCGGTGATATCGAGGGCGCACTCGACACCGTCGCCCCGCTCTTTAAGCGCCTGGTCGCCAGCGGCCACGAGCTGCCGAGTACGCTCGCCTCAAGCAGCGGAGCGCTCTACGGCGGCTTTTTGCACAACGTGGTCCAGCGCGTGGCGCAGTATATCTGCGACACCACCGTGGTGGACTTTGTCGCCCATCATGAGCTACGCATCGACCATGTCTACGAGACGTTCTACACCCTCATCATGGGGTTGTTGATGTATATCCGCACGCACCCCGATGTGCCCGACGAGACGGTCAAGGAAATCATCGCCTCGACACTCCACATCGAGGGCTATACCGCCAAGTATCCGGAGCGCAAGCCCCAGAACTGACGACATTTGGCCAAACTGCCCGCGATCAGAAGAGGGGCCGCGGGCGTGTGAAAGGAGAGCAGCATGCTGTTCGATGTTTGGGGTAGCGATACCCTTATCCACTGGGCCGGCTGGGCCATGGTCTTTATTGGCCTGATCGTGCTCAACGAGGTCGGCCGCCGCACCAAGCTGGGCGCGGCAATCATCTTTGGCGTGGCTCCGCTGGCCATGACCATCTACTGCGTCGCCATCGCCATCGGCGTTTCGCAGGGCGCCGAGTGGGCGCTCACCAACCCCACCCATGTGTACCAGAACAGCTGGTTCCACTACGCCAAGGTATACGCAGCGCTGGCCGGTTGCTGGGGCTTCATTGCCATTAAGTACCAGTGGGGCAAGATTGGCAAGGCGCATTGGTTCCGCGCATGGCCGTTTGTGATCGTCGCCATCAACATCATGATCGCCGTCGTGTCCGACTTCGAGAGCGCCTATCACTTCTTTGTCCTGGGCGAGTCCACCTGGGTCACCTCCGAAGGTGCTACGCAGCTGGCCGGCTGGAACAACGTGTTCAACGGCATCGCCGGTATTATCAACATCTTCTGCATGACCGGTTGGTGGAGCGTCTACGCCTCCGAGGATCAGACCGACATGCTGTGGCCCGATATGACCTGGGTCTACATCATCGCCTACGATATCTGGAACTTCTGCTACACCTACAACTGCCTGCCCACCCACTCCTGGTTCTGCGGCTTTGCGCTGCTGCTGGCGCCCACCGTCGCCGCCTTTATCTGGAACAAGGGCGGTTGGATCCAGAACCGCGCCTTTACGCTGGCCATTTGGTGCATGTTTGCCCAGGTGTTCCCCTACTTCCAGGAGGAGTCCATCTTTGTGACCCACTCCACGCTCGACCCCGGCGCCGCCACCGCGGTCTCGGTCGCCGCACTGGTCGCCAACGTCGCCGCGATCGTCTACGTCGCCTACCGCGCCAAGAAGCTCGGCCGCAATCCCTACAAGCAGGATGTCTTTGAGGGCACCAGCGATTGGGAGAAGGCTACTGCTCGCCGCGCCAAGGTTGATTACGCACACGCCGAGTAACATGTTGGTCGCTGTTGGCAGTTGGGTATAGGCCCGTCCGCCAGACTTTCAATCCAATGTCTCGCAGAGCCCCCGGAAAGCGTTTCGCTCGCTTTTCGGGGGCTTTTGTCGTTGCGTCTCTATTCATCTATTCAAAAACATGCGCATAGATAAAATCGGGTTTCAAATCATGCGGCGGCTCTATGGGGTCCCGTTTTTGGGTACAGTGTTGTCCCGATATTGAGCTTGGGGGATATATGAAAGATGAGACGATGGGCCAAGAGGATGCGGCCCAAGATGCAGAAGCGTGTGCCGAGGCCCTGGAGAGCCTAGACCGGATCGCGCTGGCCGAGATTGCGTTTGACGATTCGGCCGTCGATGCGCAGGACGAGGCACACGAAGGCACCGAGGACGAAGACAGCGACGCCAAAGACGCTCCTGACGAAGCCGAAGCCGAAGCCGAAGAGGACGATAGCGAGGCCGACGACCGGCCCGAATCCGACACGAGCGAGGAAACCGTCTTGCTCGACAGCTTGCCGGCCGAGGATTCGCTGACCCGCGAGCTTCCTGGCCTGGGTTCCGCACCAGCCGTGGACGAGACCATCGCCATGGGCGATATCCCCCTGCCGTCCGTTCCCTCGGCACGCGAGGCCGAGGTTCGCCATCGCAAGATGTCGTCCAAGCGCCGCAATCTGATGGTCGCCGGTGTCGTAGCCGTCGCGCTCGTCGCCGGCGGTGCAGGCTATGCTGCCTGGAACGGATATCAGCAAGAGCAGGCTGCCGCTGTCGCCGCCAATGCCCACACGATGATGTCAGTGCAGATTGGCGTGCACGCCGCGGGCCTTGACTGTTCCACCGGCTCCAAGAATACCGTACAGGTGAGCGGCCAGGACGCTGATGGCTCCTCCGTGAGCGAAACGCTCTATGTTGACGAGCACGGCCGCGGCATTAAGCTGCTGCCCGGCGATTACACGTTCTCCATCGCCGCCTCCCCTATCGCGGCCGACGGCACCATCTATACCGTCCCGACCACCAAGACGCAGGTCACCGTTAAGAGCGATGGACAGGATTTAAGTGCCCAGGCCACCTTTAAGCTCAAGGTGCCTTCGGCCGACACGGTGACTGACGACCAGATCGATGCCGCCGCCAAGTATGCCGAGGAGGGCGGTGCGAGCTCCGCCGCGGCTGCCAAAGTGCTCCAGCAGGCAGCAACCGCGCGGCGCGACGCCGCCGTCAATGCCGTGAGCGCGCAAAAGGCACAGGCGTCCCGTGATGCTGACGCTCGCCACAAGGCAACCGACCTCTACCAGCTCGATATTCCCGTCGAGTGGTACGGCAAGGTCGCAACTTGGCAAAACGGAAGCACGCTATGCATCTATCTGGGCGACGACGCCAATACGCCGCTCGTGACGCTCGTCGCGGTGCGCGAGGGCGAGAGCTTTACGCCCGATGAAGGCGATACGGTTTTGGGTGCGGCCAATCTAGGCAACGGGTATACCGTCTACGCCAGCGGCCCCGTCAATCCGTACGTCGAGCCCCCGACTATCAGCGGGCGAACCCATGATCCCGAGTCAGCCTACCCCATGGATACGGCCATTGAGCTTGTCGAGCTGACGACCGGCAACCGCTATACGTATAGCCAGATCAAGAACGACCTGGTTGGCAAAGACGGCAACGCAGACGCCGCGACCAAACTCGAGACCGACTACCTCGCCCAGATTCTCCTGCCGAGTATCAAAGCCCAGGACTAGCCGGGCGCATCATGGTGCTCCCCAACCGTGATGAAGGGGCCAGGAGGTCCTGGCCCCACGATCCGTAGATGATTAGGCAAGGAGCCACTTCCATGCGGGCACAACGTGTACCACACCGTGTTCGCATGGAATATCGGCCTGCTCATCCATGGTAACGATTGCTGACTCGCCAAGATCGAACTGGGCCATCGAGGCATCAAGCGCGGCAATTTCGCGCTCGCGCGTTTTCTCACTTGCCATATCCGCACTCACCTGAATCAGGCTATAAGCCCGCATGAGAAGCGCGTCCCCAGCCACAAAGTCCACCTCATGGCTTTTGCTCTTCTCTTTGATCAGCAGACGGCAGACCGAGCCGGTCCTCACCGCGGGAGTCCTTCTTCTTAGCGCATTGAACACTGCGGTCTCGAGCCTCTGGCCCTGGTCCAATGCCGATGCGGGAGAGAATGCTCCAAACATCGCAGGGTCGACAGCGTAGACCTTAGACGCAGACCGCATGTTATTTGCCAGTGAACGCGTGAACTCCGGCACGGAGAACAGCAGGTAGGCGTCCTCATAATACTCAAGTAAGTCGCTGAGCGAATTACGACTGACGGGTATCTGCCTGCTCTTGAACTCGTTGTACACTTTGTTCACCGACAGCTCTCGTCCCGAAGATGCCATACACCGCGTTAGGAACAGCGATGCCAAGCGAGGGTTCTTGACGTCGTAACGCTCAACGACGTCCATAGCGACCGTTCGCGAAGCATATTCCTGTAGCAGCTGAATCGCGTCTGTGGGCGTCTGCTCAAGCGTCGCGATGAATCCCCCTCGTTCAAGATACCCGATCAGATGATGTCGAAGCAGCGCTGCATCGCTTGGGGAAAAGGTCGCATCTGACTCGAGAACGCTCCCCGTCTTATATCGAACGTATTCCGAAAAACTCAACGGAAAAAGCTCTCGCACAAGAGAACGACCCCTGAACTCGCTCTTAAGTTCTGAGGACAGCATCTTAGAAGAAGATCCCGTCACATAGACGGTCGCTTTCTCCGTATCGACTACACGCCGCAGGAACGCACCCCATTCGGGAATTTCCTGGATCTCGTCAAAGAAAATGTAAGCGCCCTCGGTTCGAGCAGCAGGATACAGTGCATAGAACGTGTCGAGCACGTCCGCCAGCAGCGATGGCTCATACGGGCGCAAGCGCTCATCCTCAAAATTGAAGTAAAGCATCCGGTCAAGCTCGACGCCCCGGCTCTGAAGCCGCCGCATCTCCTGATACAGGCGATACGTCTTCCCACAACGGCGGGCTCCCACAATCACATTTACGATGTTGTCGCGCTTTGGCTCCTGTGGGTTTCCTAGATCAAGGTCTCGCTCAAAGACCTGCGGAACCCCCTGCTGTTCAAAGTCCTTTATTTTCTGGGCGATCAAGTCGTTGAATGCCATGATTCTCCAATCTTGCTCTCTAGCTAATCAAAATTATACTGATTCTTGATTAATTAGAGAGCAAGATTGTGTGTGGCTTGATTAACACTTAAGCAAGTTTTATCACCGTTATTGCTCCGAAGGATATCGAGTGGCTAAGAGGACAACCGAGCTCGAATGCGACTCCCCGAGCAGTCAATTTGGGACGGGGCTTTTTTGACTACCCTCCCCCTGTAGAAAAATCCCTAACGCAGTTGCGGTGAAATAGGGACTGTTTTTGCTGGTCAAACCGCAAACAGTCCCTATTTCACCGCAACTTATTGGTGGCCTTTTGGGTGGCACTCAGCGCCACGGGTCGGCTTCGAACAGCGGCTCGCGCTCGGGGCGGCGATCGCTGTAGGGATCGTAGCCGTCATCGTCCTCGTTCTCGGCACGGATGTAGGGGTCGCGCGGCTTGGGCGCCGGCTTAGGCGCAGGCTTGGGTGTGGCGGGTGCGACATCGGTCGCCGGCGTGTTCGTCTTGTTCTTGTCTATCATCTGCATATCTCCTTGCCATGTACTCATGCTCAACATCATCGATTGTCGCACGAAAAAGGGCGGCGGACCCAATTGGATCCGCCGCCCTTGGCATTTAGAGACGGCTGGCAGATTTTAAGGCATGTCCCATAAATCTACGGCGCTTAAGCCTAGCA
>URTW01000005.1 GCA_900550815.1 uncultured Collinsella sp. | reverse complement strand
TGGTTCGATGTCTGCCCGGATGCGACACTGAAGTGAGTGTCCATCCTCGCAGTATCCGGTTCTCAAGGTGCACGCTTAGCGGCTGATCCGGTCCGACCGGGCCGCGCGGCAAGGAGATATATTGCCAGACCGGAGGGGCCCCGTGGGCGGGAATCTGGGCGTACACATTTCCTACACATCTTTGAATCCGACTAACGTTTGCCAGCCGTTACCTACCGCTCGCCGAGCATCTCTTTATATAAGGCAGTCTCATGGTTAAAGCGGATACGTCCCCCTAGCTAAAGCACAGCCAGCATCGAGCAACTCATCACGTTCTTCCACCGAGAACCCCTCGGCGTAGACGCGCACCACTGGTTCGGTCCCGCTAGGACGGACCAGCAGCCACGTGTCATCCTCGAATGCTAAACGCAAGCCATCCATATGACTAACGTTTTGCGGCACCTTGCCACAAATCGACTTGGGGTTTACGCCCGGCAGCAGGGTTCGTAACGTTTCGGCATCTTCGGCCTCAAGGCGCAAATCGCGTCGACCGTAACTCGTCTTGCCAAAACTGTCCTCGAGTTGGTCGACCAGAACGCCCAAAGGCGCGTCCGTCTTTGCCATAAGCTCACACAGAATCAGACAGGCGAGGATTCCATCGCGCTCGGGCATATGCGCGGCGATGCCGATACCACCGGCTTCTTCACCGCCTATGAGGACGCCGCCCTTCTTCATCTCTGCCGCTATATATTTGAAACCGACTGGTTTGACGGTCACGCGGCAGCCAAGCGCCTCGGCAATGCGACGCACGAGCGTCGAACACGAAAGATTGACGACGACGCGCCCCTCCAAATTACGAAATTGAACCAAGTCGCCCAAAACGAGCGCCATGATCTGATGCGGATGTATATATCTGCCGCGCTCGTCAACCGCGCCGATACGGTCGGCGTCGCCGTCGGTCACCAGGCCAGCGCAAGCTCCGTCCTCGATAACCGTGCGCTCGCAAGCGTCCACCCAAGGCTCAACGGGGTCGGGGCAGATATCTTCTTGGTCAGACGCCTGCCCGGCGTGAATCTCGTGCACCTCAACGCCAAGCTCGCGCAGCAAGTCGGCTAGATAGCCCTGGGCTGCGCCGCCCATGGGATCGACAACCACGCGCAGGTGCGCGGCGCGGATGGCTTCGGCATCGACAAATGATGCCACCGCCTGCATATAGTCAGGAATGATATCCGCGGTGCGATATTGCCCCTCGATCCCCATTGGCTCGGGAGCCATGGTCTCTTCGAGCTCTTCGATGACATCCTGGTTGGCGGTCGAGCCGTCACCCATGCGAATCTTGAGGCACAGATAACCCTGCGGATGATGGGACCCCGTCACCATGAGCGCGCCGCACGCCTCACCGTCATAAGCCGCCGCCCACGTAAGGGCAGGGGTCGGAACAGGTCGCGAAGCGAGCGCGGCGTCCAGCCCGTGCGCTGCTAGCACACCCGCCGCAAGCTCAGCGAACTCGCTCGCCAGGGGCCGGGTGTCGAACCCTATATATACCGTTTTGCCCGGATTGGTCTTTTGCCACAACTCGCCGACGGCATCGGCGATACGGGCAACGTTATCGGCAGTGAAGTCCTCATCGACGCGAGCGCGCCAACCGTCAGTTCCAAAATGAATTATCGCGCACACGCGCAGACACCTCACAGTGTTTGGATCATGGTACGCGTGAGGTATACCCGCAACACGCACTCGGCAACCCGCCGGCACCAGCATTCACCATTTGGGCAAATGCTGCCGAGGACATGCAAGCAATAAAAAAACCGCCCCGTATGGAGCGGTTTTACCCTTTATATATCGAGCGCCTCGGCCATCGCTGCCGTAGTGATTGCCGTGGTTCCACAACAACTGCCCACCATTGCGGCGCCGGCATGTCTCCATTCGATGCATGCGCGCGCGAAAGCTTCGGGGTTCTCATGCCACACGGGGCCATCCTGAGTCTGGACCGGATCGCCCACGTTGGGACGCACCGTGACGGGAGTAGTCGCCGATGCAACCATCCTGGGCACCGTCGCGTTCGCGGCCGCAAGCGAACAGCAATTAACACCAACCGAGTTTGCGCCGTGTTTTTCGGCGTACAAAACGGCTGCCTCGATGTTGAGGCCATCGCCCAACAGGTCGCCTTTATCGTCAACGACAAAACTCACCAGAACAGGCATGCCGTCGGCGGCATCTCGAGCGCCGGCAAGCATGGGCTGCAAATTACGGATAGACGCCACCGTCTCGATCAGCAGACCGTCAACGCCGGCATTGAGCAAGGCGTGCGCCTGTTCGCGCGCAATGCCTCGGATTTCACGATACTCGGCAGAGTCCTCGGCAAACCACTCAATACCGATCGGGCCCATCGAGCCCAGCAGCAGCTGAGGGTGCGCCTGGCGGGCATCGTCGACGGCCCCGCGATTGACCTCCGCCACGGACGGCGCAATCTGGTCGTGTTTGAGGGCATAGCTTGATGCCTGAAAGGTGTTGGTAATGAGCACCTGCGCGCCGGCGGCGACATACAAGCGATGGATACGAGAAACGGTCTGCGGCTCTGCCAGATTCCAAAACGCCGGTGGAATGTCGGCGGCATCGTACTCACTCAACAAAACACTGCCCATGGGGCCCTGCGCCAACAAGGTCTCGCTCGACAAGCGGCGCGTAAGTTCCTCGGCACCAAAGCGGTTGTAATAACTCGTATCCATATATATCCCGCTATTCCTCGACGCTGATTCCCTGCTTTTCGAGATAGGCGAGCCAGCGGCTCATCGTGTCCTCGGATAGCGCATGCTCCATCATGCAGGCCTCGGAATCGGCTCGCTCAAATTCGACACCGAGCTCCTGAACCAAAAACGTGCGGATGAGGCGATGACGGTACCAGATAGCCGTACCAACCTCGCGGCCGCGATCGGTCAGGACTACCTTGCCGTAGTGCGATTGCTCGACAAGTTCGGATGCCTTGAGCGCCGAAACCGCTTTATTGACCGCTGCCTTGGAGACGCCAAGGCGCTGCGCGATGTCGCCCGCTCGCACGCCGTTGGTTTCCCCCTCTTCGCTTTCAATGCGAACCATGCACTCCAAGTAGTCTTCGTTCGCCACCGTCAGATGTAGTTCGCGCGAGCTATTTGTCGTATCCATGATCTTCCGTCCCTTCTGCATTCAATGGCTGATTCTACCCCATCCAAGCGTCGTGGTATGCCGTGGCATACCGTGCTAGAGTTCTTGTTGCACACGACGACCAAGATTGGAGCGGTCTTTATGGAAAACACCACCACGAACCCCGATGTCCTCGAGCGCTTTTTGCGCTACGTCCAGATCAACACGCAGTCCGAGGATGCAAACTGCGACCAGGTACCCTCGAGCGCCGTTCAGTTTGACCTTGCCAACGTGCTGGCTGAAGAGCTGCGCGAGCTTGGTGCGGAAGATGCCCACGTGACCGAGCACGCCTATGTCTGCGCGCATATCCCCGCAAGTGCGGGCGCTGAGGACAAGCCCGCCCTGGGCCTGATCGCCCATCTCGACACCACCGAAGTTGCACCGGGTGCCGGCGTGAAGCCGCACATCGTACACTACGAAGGCGGCGACCTGGTCTGCGGCACGGTTGACGGTAAGCCCGTTGCCATGAGTACCGCCAAGCTTCCCGCCCTGAACGACCTCGCGGGTGAGGACTTGGTCTGCAGCGATGGCACCACGCTGCTGGGCGCAGACGACAAGGCGGGCGTCGCTGAGATCATGTCGCTTGTCGCGCGTATCGCTCAGGACCCTTCTCTGCCCCATCCCGCACTCGGCATTTGCTTCTGCCCTGACGAGGAGATCGGCCACGGAGCCGAGCTGTTGGATATCGACACCTTTGGCTGCAAGTACGCCTACACGGTCGACGGCGGCCCCATCGGCGAGCTGGAGTGGGAGTGTTTTAACGCCGCCGAGGCGACCGTCCGCTTTGAGGGCCAGTCCATCCACCCGGGCGACGCCAAGGGCCGTATGGTCAACGCAGGCAATCTGTTCTGCGACTTCAACGCACTGCTCCCCTACGTCCAGCGCCCGGAGTATTCGGAAGGCTACGAGGGCTTTTATCACCTTGAGGGTGTATCTGCGACCGTCGATCACGCCACAGCACGCTATATCGTCCGCGACCATGACGCCGCCAAGTTCCAGCAGAAACTCGACCTTATCGATGCCGCCGCCTCGATGCTCAACCTGCGTCTGGGTGAGGAGCGCGTGACGGTCGAGATTAAGCAGCAGTATCGAAATATGGCCGAGATCGTTCGTGACTATCCCGAGCTTATTGATGTTGCCAAGGAAGCCTACCTTGCCTGCGGCGTTGAACCCCAAGTGCTGCCGATTCGCGGCGGCACCGACGGCGCGCAGCTGTCGTTCCGCGGCCTGCCCTGCCCCAACCTTTCCACCGGCGGCTATTGCTACCACGGCGTCAACGAGTTCGTCCCGGTCAGTTCGCTCGTCAAGATGACCGACGTGCTCCAGGAGCTCGTCGCCCGCTTTGCATAAGGAACTCGAACAATCTAGGTAAGCAAAACCGCCCCGTCCTCAAAAACCGAGAACGGGGCGGTTTTTGGTGGCAAGGGGAGTAGTCAGCACCGCAGGTTGAGCCAACGTCAGCGAGCGACGTCCAAGGTGAACAAGTTGGCATGAAAAAGGCAGGGCATTGACCTTCTGGTCATGCCCTGCCTTTTGAATGACAAATTGTCGCCCTGGGCGGCGCGCAGCGTCGAGCCGTTACGGCGTTTGGTAAAACGCCGTAACTTTTTTGATCATGCCGCCGAAGTTGAAAGGCAGATTGCCGCTCTGGCGGGTTTGCAGCGTCAACTGGTTACGCGGTTCGTAGAACCGCGTAACTAACAAATGAGCATCGCGTCGCCAAAGCTGAAGAAGCGATAACGTTCTTCGATGGCAGCGGCGTAGGCATCCATGATCTGGTCGCGGGTGGCAAGCGCGCTCACGAGCATCATGAGCGTGGAGCGCGGCACATGGAAGTTCGTGATCAGCGCATCGACCACGTGATAGGTCGAGCCGGGCATGAGGTAAAGCTGCGTCGTGGCGTTCTCGCGCACCACGATGTCACCGCGGCCAAGCGTATCGGCCCCGTCCTCGCGGCCTTCAAAATAGCGCGCCGTCACGGCCGGATCGGACACCGGCGCGTCCGTGTCAAACGCGCTCTCGAGCGAGCGCACCGCGGTGGTGCCGACGGCGATCACACGATGGCCCTCGGCCTTGGCCTTATGCACGGCGTCGACAACCTCCTGCGACACGTGGTAGCGCTCGGTGTGCATCACGTGCTGCGTGGGGTCGTCCTCCTCCACCAAGCGGAAGGTATCGATGCCCACCTCGAGCTCGACGGCGGCAAACTTGGCACCCTTGGCCTCGATAGCGGCCATGAGCTCAGGAGTAAAATGCAGACCCGCCGTAGGAGCGGCAGCCGAGTGCTCCTCCTTCATGGCGTACACGGTCTGATATTTCTCGGGATCGCCCTCGTAATCGGTAATGTAGGGCGGCAGCGGCACGTGGCCGGCAGCATGGATAGCCTCGTCAAGCGTGCGCGGCTCGCCGGCGGCATTGCAACCGGCCGGCTCAAAACGCACCAGGCGGCCGCCGCGGCTATCGGTGACAAAGTCGACGACCTCAGCCGTCAGCACTACGGGAGCCCCCTCGGGCGCATGGGCGCCGCCCGCACGATACTCAATCTGAGCACCGGGCTTCAGGCGCTTGCCCGGCTTGACCAGGCACTCCCAAACGTGACCCAGCGGGTCAACATCCTCGCGGCGCTTGAGCAGCAGCGTCTCGACCACGCCGCCCGAGCCCGTCTTGCGGCCAATCAGGCGAGCCGGCATCACGCGCGTCTGGTTGATGACGAGCACGTCGCCCGGCTCGATATAGTCGATGATGTCACGGAAGATGCGGTGCTCGACGGTGCCGCCATGCTCTAGCGACGTTCCTGTCTCGGAGCCTTTGCGATCAACCACCAGCAGGCGGCAGGAGTCGCGCGGCTCGGCAGGCGCCTGGGCGATGAGCTCTTCGGGCAGGTTATAGTCAAAATCATCGGTACGCATAGACACGTCGGATTCTCCTTATATAGCTAAAGTCCGCTCTACATCCTAGCAGGCTGACGTCCCAAGTGAACTACTTTTTGGCGGCTTTGCGCTCGTCGCGGATGCGGGCGCGGTCCATGGCCGCCTCGACAGCCGAGAAGCGGCAACCACAGTAGTTCTGCCGATACATGCCAAGCTCGCGCGAACGGCGTGTCGCCTCGGGATAATACGGGCGAAAATCTCGAATCACCGAGGTGAGCCCATGTGCCGCCGCCAAGCGCTCAAGCACATCATTGCAGGTATCGAACAGCTGATACGGCGAGACGGCGAGCGTCGTGCCCACAAACTCAAACCCGCACTCCTGGGCCACGCGGCACGCTTCGGCCAAGCGCAAGGCATAGCACGCGCGACAGCGACGAGGCCGATCGGCGCCCAGCGGTGCCACGCCGGCCTCCCAGCGCTCACGGTCCTCCCCCGCCTCGATAAGCTCGATGTCGCCATCGGCACACCACCGGCGCAGCTCGGCTAGGCGACGCTGCCATTCATCGCGCGGCTGAAAATAGGGGTTGGTCCAGCAAATCGTGGGCTCAAATCCCTCCTCGCGCAGCAGGCGAACCGGCTCAAGCGAGCATGGTGCACAGCACGCATGCAGCAACAACGACTTCATCGACATCTCCTCACCAAAAAAAGCGCACGCCAAAGGACGTATCCTCGCAGGCGACAATGCGGCGGTCGCGCAAAATGGTCCGCACGTAATACCAGTCGCCTACACAGCCCGACAAATGCAAGCCGGCAGCCAGATAGCACAGCAGCGGATAGCCCGAAAACGCAAACCCCAGGGCAAGCGTTGTCGTCACAACAACCGTCGGCGCCAGGCAAACCGCCATGTACCGCCGGCGCGAATACACAACGCCCTCGGCGCAGGCATAGATCATGCACGTCTCGAGGTTCGCCCCAAAGGTCACATGCGCACCGGCAGGCGCAAACAACTTAAAGAACGCTGCATGCACCAGCTCGTGCACGGCAAATGACGCCGCAGAAACCGCAGCCAAGCCGACTATCCAGCCCACAACAGCCATCCAGCCGCCCGCGTCAGCCGCATCCAAGTCTGCAGGCCCGCCCAGCAGCATAAACACCGGCACCAGGCACACGGCAAATGCGCCGAGCACGGCTATCCCCCACACAAAGCAGGCGTGCAGAAATTCCTCGTCTTCAAACGCATGTATGTTGGAAATCTCATTCATAACATCTTAGGATAGCGCCCCTGCCACGTACCCGTCCGCATGTGCGATAATGTCGAACGATATGCACGAATTGACCACCGCGTCGCCAGACCTTGCGCCCGGCCGCGCTCTCACCATATGCGAAGGAGTCCCATGGCATCCAAATACTCCATGAACGACCGTCCCAGCTGGCCTCGCCGCGCCATCGTTACCGCCGGCGAGCCCTATGGCAACAAGGGCCTTCACTTTGGCCACGTTGGCGGCGTCTTTGTCCCGGCCGACTTCTTCGCCCGTTTCCTGCGCGACCGTCTGGGCCGCGAGAACGTCATCTTCACCTCGGGCACCGACTGCTACGGCTCGCCCATCATGGAGAGTTACCGCAAGCTCAAGGAGAACGAGGGCTACGGCAAGTCCATTAGCGAGTATGTCGAGTCCAATCACTCCCGCCAAGCAGCGACCCTCAACAACTACAACATCAGCTGCGATATCTACGGAGGCTCGGGCCTTGAGCCGGCTGCGCAGATTCACAACGAAGTGACCGCCGAGATTATCGAGCGCCTGCATGAGCAGGGCACCATCTCCAAGCGCTCCACGCTGCAGTTCTACGACGCCAAGGCCGGCACGTTCCTCAACGGCCGCCAAGTGATCGGCCGCTGCCCCATCCAGGGCTGCAAGTCCGAGAAGGCTTATGCCGACGAGTGCGACCTGGGCCACCAGTTTGAGCCCGAGGAGCTCATCGCACCCAAGAGCCAGCTCACCGGCGAGGTGCCCGAGCTGCGCCCGGTCGACAACCTCTACTTCGACCTGCCGGCCTACCTCGACTTTATGAAGACCTATACCGCCAAGCTCGCCCAGAACCCGCAGGTTCGCTCCGTGGTCTCCAAGACCATGGAGGAGTGGCTGCTGCCGGCTCAGCTCTACATCCAGAACAAGTTCCACGAGGCCTTCGATGCCGTCGAGGAACAGCTCCCCGAGCACACCGTGCTGGAGCCCGAGGGCAACAAGAGCAGCTTTACCGTCACCTTCCCCAGCTGGAAGGAGCGCGACGATGCCCACGCAGTGCTCGCCAACGGTGGCGTGCGCTTCCGCAGCGGCAAGGCGCTCGTGCCCTTCCGCATCACCGGCAACATCGACTGGGGCGTTCCGGTGCCCGAGGTCGATGGCGTCTCCGACGTCACCTGCTGGTGCTGGCCCGAGAGCCTGTGGGCGCCCATCAGCTATACGCGTACCGTGCTCGCGCGCGATGCCAAGGCCGCCGGCGTGACCGAGGGCGTCGCCGCCCAGGATGCCGCCCTCATGGGCGAGCCCGCTGCCGACTCCACACAGGTGCCCGCGCCCACCTACCAGCACAGCTCGCTCGACTGGCGCGACTGGTGGTGCTCGGACGACGCTCAGATCTACCAGTTCATCGGTCAGGACAACATCTATTTCTACTGCATCGCTCAGACAGCCATGTGGGAGGCCCTGGGTTGGGACCTTACGCAGAGCACCGTCAGCGCCTGCTATCACCTGCTCTACATGGGCAAAAAGGCCAGCTCGTCCTCGCAGACGCCTCCCCCGCCGGCAGACGACCTGCTCAACCACTACACCTGCGAGCAGATGCGCGCGCACTGGCTGTCGCTCGGCCTGTCCGAGAAGCCGGTAAGCTTTAGCCCCAAGGCATATGACACGCGCGTGACCGGCAAGGACAAGGACGGCAACGAGGTGCGCGCCTGCGACGACAAGCGCGTTATCGACCCGGCCCTTAAGGAGAGCGCACTGCTGACCGGCGTGTTCAACCGCCTGGCCCGCAGCTGCTTCTACGGCGTCGCCGTCAAGGAGGGCGACGAGAGCCCCTACCGCAACGGCTGCATCCCCGCTGGCGCCGCTTCTGACACCGTGGTCGAAGCCGCCCAGCAGGCAGCTCTCGCCTTTGAGCAGGCCATGTACAAGTTCGAGACGCACCGCGCGCTTGCCGTGTGCGACGACTACCTGCGCGCCGCCAACAAGCGCTGGAGCGACGCCTCCAAGGCCGCCAACAAGCTCGAGGGCGAGCCAGCAAACGCCGCCATGACGCAGGCCCTCGTCGACGCCTTTACCGAGCTGCGCGTGGCGACCGTCCTGATGCACGGTATTGTGCCGGCCGGCTGCGAGCTCATCTGCGAATACTTCGACGTCGATCCGGTCGCCTTCTTTAGCTGGGATAACATCTTTGCCTCCACGGACGAGTTTGTGGAGAGCCTGGGCGAGAAGCCCGGCGAGCACCGCGTGAAGCCGCTGCCCCCGCGCTTCGACTTCTTCAGCAAGCACGAGAGCCAGTACTAAAACAACACTCGACATGTAATGGAATGGGAAGGAAAGACGGATGTCCAAGCCGCGTCGTCGTAAGCAGAAAAAGCAGGTTAAGCCCGAGCTCAAGCTTAGGCAGTTTGTCTCCACCGAGCTTTCCGACCAGCTTGCCGCTCTTCCCTGCGCCGCCGACCTGCCGCGCTTTATGGTCGACACGGTTGCCGGCGCCTATACGCCCCCCGATGCCGAGCTCATGATCGAGGGCTTCGGCGCCGCGGCCACACGCCCGGTCACGCTGCGCGCCAACACGCTCAAGGCGACCGCCGAGGACATCGTTGCGGCGCTCGATGCCGCCGGCATCGCGCACCAAACCGTTACCTGGTATCCGGACGCCTTTATCCTGCCCGAGGCCCAGGTTTCCGATCTGTGGGATCTCGACATCTACCGCGACGGCAAAATCTACCTGCAGAGCCTGTCGTCCATGATGCCGCCGTTGGTCCTGGGCGCTCAGGCCGGCGAGGACATCCTGGACATGTGCGCGGCCCCCGGCGGCAAGACGACGCAGATCGCCGCCCTCACCCAGGGCCAGGCACACCTCACGGCCTGCGAGATGAGCATTCCCCGCGCCGAAAAGCTCGAGTCGAACCTCCATCGCCAGGGTGCCAAAAACGTGCCCGTCATGCGCATCGACGCACGCGAGCTCGACGAGTTCTTCCGCTTTGACCGCATCCTGCTCGACGCCCCCTGCACCGGCACGGGCACCGTCATCAGCGGCAACGAGAAAAGCCTGCGCGGCCTGACCGAGCAGCTGCTCGTCAAGTGCGCCCGCTCGCAGCGCGCGCTTCTGGACCGCGCCATGGGAGCCCTCAAACCGGGCGGCACGCTCGTCTATTCCACCTGTTCGATCATGCCGCAGGAAAACGAGGACGCCCTGCAAGAGGCCCTCGACAAGCACATGGATTGCGAGCTTATCCCCCTCGACGGCACACCGAGCGAAAGTGAAGCGCGTCGCGACCAGGATGCCGGCGAGGAGCCGCATATCGAGTGCAACGCCCTCACCGAGGCCATCGCCGCCGGCCATGTCTCGGCCGTCGCCAACGGTATGCCCGGCACGCTGACCATTCCGCCTAGCCGCGATTTTGAGGGCTTCTACATTGCCCTGATCCGAAAACGCAGCTAGCGCACGGATCCAAAACTCAACAAGCTATCTCTGTGCGCGTTTGCCCTGCTGGTCGCGATGCTGTTTAAGCATCGCGCGCTCCTTGCGTTCGGCCCTTTTTCCCTTAATGGCCGTGACCACAAAGTAGATGACCGCGGCGGCAACGATTGCGCCCACACACAGGCCAATCGAGCCCAACATTGCCGAAAATTCCATACCGCGTCACCTCTCTTGTAAACGGGACTTTCAAGATAGCACCTCGATCCCCGCCACCACAGCTCCTTCACGTTCACCTGCCCTTCGGTCTAACGGATGGCGCAGCGGGGAAAAATCAACTCGTCAAACGATTTAGCATTCGCAATTCCGGCTGCATCGCGCCGGCCGTCATCACACAGAATCGAGTCTCCATGGATACCCTCAACGATCTAAATGAGCGCGTCGACTCCTTCGTCGGCACCAGCTCCTTCGACACGCCTGCCGCGGCAAACGACCAAGCTCCCATCGATGTACCCGCCGAGGTTCACGAGGACATCGTCGCCGCGGTCGATTTCTCCGAGGTCGAGCTCGCAGACGAGTTCACCGAGCCCCAAGTAGCCGTCACGCCCAACGGCCTACTCCCTATGGAGCCCCTGCCCATCGACGGGCGCCTGCGCAAGGCGGCCCTTCGCATGCCCGACGAGATCGAGGAGGCCAGCGGCTTTACGCTTTTCGGCCGTCGCATCAAATCGCTCATCTACACCACCGACGTCGCGGTTATCCGCAACTCCAATGCCGATGCCGTCTTTGCCGTTTACCCCTTCACGCCGCAGCCGGCCATTACGCAGGCGCTGCTGACCGTCGCCGAGTGCCCGGTCTTTGTAGGCGTGGGCGGCGGAACTACGACCGGTAAGCGCTCCGTGCAGATGGCAGCCGTCTCAGAGATGCAGGGCGCGGCGGGCTGCGTGGTCAACTCCCCCGCTACTGCCGAGATGGTCGAGCACATCACCAACATCGCTGACATCCCTGTCATCGCCACGGTCGTTCGCTGCGACGACGATGCGCATGCCAAAGTGCGCGCCGGCGCCAAGATCCTCAACATCGCCGCCGGCAAAAACACGCCCCAGGTCCTACGCGAGCTGCGCGAGCACTATCCCAACCTGCCGCTCATCGCGCCGGGCGGCAAGACGCCCGAGAGCATCCGTGAGACCATCGCCGCCGGCGCCAACGCCATCATCTGGACGCCGCCTTCGGCACAGCAGCTACAGACCGACATGATGCAGCGTTATCGCAAGATGAAGGAAGACGCCACACCTGTCATCTCGCGCGACGATGTGCCCATTATCGACCAGGTCGCCGCCGCCGAGGTCAGCCAGGTCGAGAACATGAATCCCGACGTGCCGATTCCCGACGAAGTCATCGAGCGCGTCGCTTCGATCCACGAGCGCGTCGAGGAGCATCGCGCCAACCGCGGCCTCAAGCCGTCACTGCACGGCTTTTTCTTCCGCGGAAAGAAACGCTAATCGTAACAGCAAGGCCCGCCCCACAAACGTGAGGCGGGCCGTTTTCGTTTGAACAATCATGCAGCGATGTGATGGGGCAAATTAATCCACGCGCTTGTCGCCCATAAAGAAGAGCGCCACCGTACCAGGTCCGGTATGCGAGCCAATCAGAGTACCGATGTCATTGATCTCAATCTTGCCTTTAAGCTGCGGAACCTGTTCCTCAATCAGCGCCGCAACTGCCTCGGCATCCTCGCCGCACGCCGAGTGCGACATGATGCACTTACCCGAATAATCCGCACCGTCCAGCACGTGTGCCATCATGGTCTTAGCCATCTCGGAAATCGCTCGCTTCTTAGTGCGAATCTTCTCACGTGGCGACAGCTTACCTTCGGAATCGACCGTCATAAGCGGGCAAATCTTAAGCGCCGTGCCGATGATCGCGCTCGCAGCCGAAATGCGACCGCCTCGTAGGTAGCTCGAAAGATCGGTCGAGAAGAACCAGTGGTGCAGGTTGAGTTTGTGCTCCTCGATCCAGGCAGCCGTCTCGTCGAGTGAAGCCCCGCTATCGCGCACGTCGGCGGCATATTCCAGCAACAGGCCAAAGTCCGAAGACGCCGCCAGCGAATCGATGACGCGCACTTTGCCACCCTGGGGATAGCGATCCGCGAGCATCTGCGCCGCAACGCAGGCCGATCCATACGTGCCCGAAATACCCGACGACAACGTCAGGTGCAGCACGTCTTTACCCTCGGCAACAAACGGCTCCCAAAACTCCTCGTACTCACCCACGCTCACCTGAGACGTCTTGGGCATGGCGCCCGCGGCAATCTGGGCAAAAAACTTGTCCGGAGTAATCGACTGATACAGATCGTCCGTATAGACAACATCGTCGATCTCGTAATGAAAACACACGACAGGGATATTGCGCGACGCAAAGAACTCACGGGTTCGGTCGGCGGCGGATTCACAGGTCAGGACAAAATCACTCATATGAGGCTCCTTACTCATTGCTGCGCAACTTATCGCACAGTGAGCCTACATGCGGTACATATGTCCACTATTTACCAAATCGAACCAAAAATAGTGAACATCTTTACCACCATCGTTTCCACCGACCCCACGCATAAATATCTGAGAAAACACCCTCTGTCGTCTCCACCCAACCGCCATATCTACCTCAACTAAATCGATTTACCAAACCGTTCAGCCGACAATTCAGCCGCTGGCGCAAAATCGAAACAAAAGCGGCGCATACTGATAAACGTTTGACGCTGTTTATCAGTTTTACCAGCCCCATCGGAAGGTGTTTCATGGTCGCATTCGATCGCAACCCGCAAGACTTCAAGTATCTGCGCCTGCTGTCGAGACAGTTCCCCACCGAACAATCCGCGTTTACCGAGATCATCAATCTCTCGGCCATCCTCAACCTGCCCAAAGGCACCGAGCATTTTATGAGCGACGTGCATGGCGAGTACGAAGCCTTTATGCACATCCTCAACAACTGCTCGGGCGTCGTGCGCGAACATGTCGACGAGATCTTTGGCGACACGCTCTCCTTTGACGAAAAGGGCGAGCTGTGCACGCTCATCTACTACCCGCGCGAGAAGATCGAGCTGGTCCGCAGCCAGCGCGAGGACTCGCCCACCTGGTACAGGACGATGCTTGACCAGCTCATCATGGTCGCTCGCTCGCTTTCAAGCCGCTACACGCGCTCCAAGGTGCGTAAGGCCATCCCGCGCGACTACGCCTACATCATCGACGAGTTGTTGCACACGCACCCGGACGAGAACAACTATCGCGTGCGCTATCACGAGCGCATCGTGGAGTCCATCCTGGAGACCGCCAGCGCCGACGACTTTATCGAGTCGCTCGCCTCGCTCATCAAGCGCCTGGCCGTCGACCACCTGCACCTGGTGGGCGATATCTTCGCCCGCGGCGGCGGCGCGGCCAAGATTATGGACCGCCTGCTCACCTACCATTCGCTGGACATCCAGTGGGGCAACCACGACCTGCTGTGGATGGGCGCTGCGGCCGGTGAGCCCGCCTGCATCGCCACGGTGCTGCGCAACAACCTACGCTACGACAATTACGAGATCCTCGAAAACGATTACGGCATCTCGCTGCGTGAGCTTGTCGCCTTTGCCGATGTCACCTACACCGCCGGTGAGTCCATCGCCCCGCTGATCAAGGCTATCAACGTGCTGCTCTTTAAGCTCGAGGGCCAGACTATCCAGCGCCACCCCGAGTTCGATATGACCGACCGCCTGTTACTCGACAAGATCGATCACGACACCGGCACGGTCACGCTCGCCGACGGCAGTGTGTGGCCGCTCACGACCAACGACTTCCCTACCGTCGACCCGGCGGACCCCTATACGCTCACGTCTCAGGAGCAGCACATCATCGACAAGCTCGTGTCCGAATTTGTCACCGCCGATCACCTGCATCGCCATATCGATTTCCTCTATTCCCATGGCTCGATGTACAAGGTCGCCAACGGCAACCTGCTCTTCCACGGCTGCGTTCCGCTCAACGAAGACGGCACCTTTAGCAGCATGAACTGCTTGGGCACCTGGCACGCTGGCCGCGATTATCTCGATTTTTGCGACTACATCGCCCGCCGGGCCTGGCGCGTGGGCGACCGCGACGCGCTCGACTGGATGTGGCACCTGTGGATTGGCTTTAGCTCACCCGCCAGCGGACGCCTGGTGCGCACCTTTGAGCGCGCCTATATCGCCGATAAGAGTACCTGGGTCGAGCCGATGGACCCGTACTTTACGCTTACCAAGTCGCCCTCGGTCTGCGATGACATCATGCGCGAGTTTGGCGTCGCGCCCATGGCATGTTCACCGACCGGCCACATCATCAACGGCCACACGCCCGTTAAAACCACCAAGGGCGAGCAGCCCATCCGCGCCAACGGCAAACTGCTGGTCATCGATGGCGGTTTCTGCCGCGCTTACCATCCCAAGACGGGTATCGCCGGCTATACACTCATCTCGAGCTCGCGCGGATGCCGTCTCAAGTCGCATCAGGCCTTTACGACGGTTGCCGAGGCACTCACGCGCAACGTGGACATCGAAAGCGAGACCAACCGTTTTGACCAAGCAGACCGTCGCCGCATGGTGAGCGACACCGATACTGGCGCCAAGATCCGCAGCCAAATCCAAGACCTGCGTCAGCTGCTCGATGCATATAGAAACGGTGCTATCGAGGAGCGCGCCTAGCACCACCCGCGGGGATTGGCTAAACTTGCTGAGTTTGTCATCCCCGCGGCGCTTCGGCGCCAGCTTAAGGCAGGTACCATGCAAAAGCTCCTTGCGCAGATCATGAAATTTGGCGTCGTCGGTGTCATTGCCACGGTTATCGACTTTGGCATTATGAATCTGCTCCACTACGGTCTGGGCCTCAACATCCTAATCGCCAACACCAGTGGCTTTATCGTCTCGCTCATCTTTAACTACCTCGCAAGCATGAAGTACGTGTTTGCGCACAAGGAAGGCATGAGCCGCCGCCGCGAGTTCATCATCTTTGTCGTGCTGTCCGTGATCGGCCTGGCACTCAACGACGGTATCGTGCTGACACTCAACGCCGGCCTGGGACTCGAGGCCAATATCGCCAAGATCTGCGCCACCGCGCTTGTCATGGTCTACAACTTTGTGACCCGAAAGATCTTCCTGGAGGGAGACGAGACCAAGTAACTCGCAACCTTACAGCCTTACGATGCCCACGGACAATGCGCGCTCAGCACAGTATCGCCCGCGGGCATCGTTCGTTTACGGGCAATTTTTCAACGTCTGCGGATTAGCTCTTGAAAATTTGGCGAGTTCATATAGTTCTTGGCAAAGACCTTACGTTTCCCTTGCAAAAGCTCTAAAGTATCCTCTGCTCGATTCATCAACGCATTGGATGTGATTACGTGCGCAAGGCGCTGGCACAACCTCATACCAAGCAGTTCCTCAAGTTCGCTGTCGTGGGTCTTATCTCCTTTGGCATCGACTGGGGCATGCTTATTGCGCTCGTCGAGCTGTTCCACCTCGATTTTTTGATGAGCACGACGGTCTCGTTTACCACGTCCGTCGTGGTTAACTACTGGCTCAGCATGAAGTACGTGTTCGACCATCGCGAGGGCATGAGCCGCAAGCGCGAGTTCACGATCTTCACCATCCTGTCGGTAATCGGTCTGGGCCTCAACGACCTGTACATGTTTGTGGGCGTCACGTTTTTAAGCATCGGCTACCAGGCTATGAAGGCCATCGCAACGTTCCTCGTCACCTGGTACAACTACTTTAGCCGTCGCTTCTTCCTCGAGGGCGCACGGTCGTAGTCGATTCACTATTTGCCTGAATGTATAACCGGTTGGAATTCCCATTCCAACCGGTTTTTTGTTTGCCGAGAGACCCGGCGGCCCAGTCCCATTCGCATGAAAAAACGGGCGGCCCGGATGTTTGTCCGAACCGCCCGTCTGGCGCGCTATGTCGAGGCCTCTAGCCTGTCACGTAATACCAGACTACGTTGTCGCCGTTTGAGAGAACGTAGTTGCTGCAGGCCGGCATGGGCGTTGTGCCGTTGACGGAGTACATCCAGCCGCTCGTGCCGCCGTGCTGTTTCTCGGCCAAACCACCAATCGCGGAGACATACGTGCCGTACGACGAGCCATGTGCGTTGACAGAAAGGCCCAGCGCGCACAGGGCATCGTAAACGGTAGCGCCTTCGTTAAAGGTAAAGGTGCCACCAGAGGACACAGGATTGCCCACGGCGCTCGATGTGACCGAAACCGTCACCGTTACGTAGCTAGGCTGCTGCGAGCGGCCCTGGTCGCCAGTAGAGGCGTTGCCGTTATCGGGGGCAGAAGATGCCCCGCTGGATGAGGAGGAGGCGCCAGGCATAGAGCCGGCCCCGCCAGAAGAAGTCGAGTTCTGAGAAGTCGACTGATTGCCGTCGGTCTTTTTATTGCTGTTCTTCTCTCCAGACTTCTTGCCATCCTTGTCTTCGGACTTTTTGCTATCCGAGCCCTTGTTTGATTCCTTGTCCGAAGACTCGAAATCTTTCTTGGAGTCAGATTTGTCAGAACCCCTAGACCCGTCATTCGTATCATCAGAAGATTTGGAATCCTTGGAACCGGCCTTGCCCGAAGCGACAGTCGAGCCGGACCCATTGCCATCCTTGGCGACGACGCTCTCCCCCGTCACGGTCTGAACGATCCAGTCAATGGACCAGGCGCCGCTCTCGGAAGGATGGACGAAGCCCAGCGATATGACAATTAGCGCAACGCACGCGGCGGTCAGGACGCCAGTAAGCGCCTTCCGTCGAGGGGCGGACGCCGCCGAAGCGGCGCCCTGTTGCTTTGCATCGTCGAACTGAATGAACGAGGAATTTGGTTGCTTGGGGTCAGCGTCCTTGGATTTATTGGACACAGCCCTCACCTACCGACGTTTGGTGAACTCGAACACGCCGACGATGGCGAGACCGATGACGCCGGCGGCAACGCCAACAATGGCGAGCGGGTTGGCGCCAGTCTCCTGCTCGGAAGCACTAGAGGGCTTCTTAGCAGTGGTCGTGGAAGCAGCACCCGTATCGGACTTGGAATCGGACTTCTTGTCGGACTTGCTGTCCTTCTTGTCAGACTTCTTGCCAGACTTCTTCTCGTCCTTCTTATCGGACTTATCGGAGTCCTTCTTGTTGGACTTGTTGTCCTTGGTCTCGGTCTTGGTCGACACCGTCGTCTTGGTCATCGGCTTATGACCCGGAGCGACAGCGCCGCCAGTCTGCTGGCCCTTCGTGCCGGAGCCGGAACCCGTGCCCGTGCCAGCGCCAGCACCGGAACCGTTGCCAGCGCCACCATTGCCGCCATTGGAGCCAGAACCGCCATTGCCGCCAGGGTTAACAGCATTCTTGGTCCACTTGGCATACAGCGTCAGATCGGCCGTCACCGGCGTACTGAAGTCATACGCCTGCGTGCAAGCCTCATCGGTGAACCAACCGCCGAAAGTGTAGCCATCGCGCGTCGGATCGGCCGGCTTGACCAGCTTGCCGTCGGCCGTAGCAACAAACTTAGTGTCGCAAGCAGACCCGCCGTTGGAATTAAAGGCAACCGTCCAAGACTCAACGGCCCCGAGCTTGAACAGCGTGCCCGAATCATTGATGTAGTACAGGTTGCCAGATGCATCGGCGATGACCGGAGAGTCACAGTACTGGTAATGGCCAGCCGCATCATAAATCTGCGTCGCCTCTGCATCGCCGAGCGTATAGCGATACACGCCACCACCAGCAGAGTAGTTGACGTAATCCTTGCTATCCGCGCTGTTAACGGTGAAGTACACATGGGTCTTGCCGCCCTGAACGCTCACCAGCGGAGTAGCAGCAATACCGTTGAGGCCAGCCGGCAGCGCCTTGCCGTCGGCAGCAGCGATCATCGTGGTCTTACCCGTCTTCAGGTTATAGAGAACCAGAGCAGAGCCAGTAGCCGTCTGTCCGCCGACAATCAGATTGTCACCAGACACCGCGGGGGCGCTCAGATTATTCGTAAGGCCCAGATCAACCGTCTTCTGCTCGCTCAGTACGCCCTTCGCCGAAAGCGAAATCACATGAAGCTTTCCGTCGTGTGTCATCTGATAGAAGGTCGAACCATTAGACGGATCGGCAATGCAATCGGCATTTGCGACAGCGCCGAGCTTCATGGTCGAAACGACATCGCCCGTCGTCTTATCAATGCACTTAAGCGTACCCGCGCTCGTAGGAACGATGGCATACTTATCCGTCAAAGCCGCACCAGTCCAGTAATAGCCCTCGGCAGGGTCGATGTTCTGCCAAGAAACTTCGCCCGTGGCAATCTTAATGCGTGCAAAGGAGCCGTTGCCGTAGGTCGCGTTGTAATTCTCGTCATACGAAATATCGACCGAGCCTACATAGACGTACTCGCCGTCCGAAACGACGGTGCAGGAGCTCTGCGTCAAGTCCGTCAAACCAGGCGTCAGCCACTTGCAGATCAGCTTGTCTGCAGTAATCGCCTGGACCGCACCGCCGTTGAGCGGAACGATGATAAGGCCATTGGTATAGATCGGACGAGAAGTATAGCTCACCTTGGAGGCAAGCGGCGCAGAGGCAACCTTTTTGCCCGTGGACGAATCGATCTTAATGAGCTCGTTCTCGGTCGCGATATACACAAAGCCGTTAGCGATGACAGGCTCGCTGCAGTTGGCATACTGCTGACCAGACTCGGCCTTCCAATCGAAGGCCCACTTAAGACCGGCGGCCTGCGCAGGCGTCTTGGCATCCGTTACGGTCGAACCGTTGCCACTGTTGCCGTAGCCGGCCCACTCGGCATCCCAATCAGGAGTCGTCGCGCTCGGATCCACGACAATCTTGTCGGGATCGGGCATGGGCGAATTATCGGTGGTATAGGCAAGCGTGACCTTATCGCCGCTCTTGAGCGTAATCTGATTGGCGCAGAGTAAGGAGGGCTCTCCGTTGATATACAGGTGCCAATATTTATTGGTCGCAGCATCCCAGCCATAGGACTTACCATCGAACGGCGAAGTAATGCCGTTGAGGAACCAGCCCCAAGACGATTCGCCAGCATCGAGAGTAAGGCCGGTCTGCTCAAGGAGATCCTTGGCAGTAGAGCCCGACTTGAGACTCGTCTGGCCCGTCGAAGCCCAAACCTGCTGCTTGCCGTCCTTGTCCTTACCGAGGACCTGAACGGAAGCATGGACGGAATCAGACGGCAACTGGTCGCCCCAGCCACCGTAGAACCACGTAACGGTATCACCAGCATGAATGGTGACATTGTCTGCCGTGTAGTCGCTCGACTTGCCGTTGATGAACAGCTGCCAATAGGTCGAATAATCTTGGGGCGTACCCAGCTAAACACCGTTGTACTTAAGGCTCAGAATGAAGGAGCCAGCAGCAACGGCGTCGATGTCATTCGCCTCAAGCGCGACCTTCGTAAGGTCAAGTGCGCTCGAGCCGGACGTCACCACATACTGCGCGTTATCGACCCAAGTCTGGGTCTTGCCCTGGGCATCGCGACCAATGACGGTCACATTTGCGGCAACCTGGTCCTTAACGACAGGGGACGCGCTACCAGCCGTATAGGCAAACTCAATCTTCTGCCCCTGGGTGAGCTTGACGCTGCTCGCACCAACCGAGGAAGACGCGCCGTCGACGAACAGCTGCCAGAAGGCATAAGTCGTCGGATCGTAGGCAAGCGTGCGACCATCGCTCGGGGATGTGATGCTTTCGAGGTAGAAACCGTATGCCGTGTTCGGTTCGTACTTCGCCTTGAAGCCCGTCTTCTCCTGCAGCTTAATGAAGGCATCCGCAGCCGTCGCCCCCTCGTCGAGCTTGAGCTGCGTAGGCGCCACCCAGGTCTGAGCCTTGCCGTCGGCATCGGTGCCGATAATCGAGAACGAGACCTCGACTTGCTTCTTGGCGACATCGCCAGTTTCTGTCGGGTTCTCCGTCTGAACGGCAGCCGCGGCGGCAGATCCTGCTTGGCCAGCGGATGCCGTCGAAGACTGCTCGCTCGTAGCAGGGCTCTCCCCCGTCGCCGAGCCTTCGTCGCCAGTTGCCGCCTCTGTAGTGGCGGCACTAGCTGCAGGCGCGCTTCCGAAATCCGAAACCTCGGCGCCGCTCTGCTCAGCGGCACCACCCGCAAGCGCTGCGTCCTCGTCCGGCGTCGTAGCCTGAGCCACAGCCTCGGCAATGCCCTCGGCGCCCTCGGCCCACAGCTGAGCCGGCGTGGTGCCAAAGGCCATCGCGAAGGCCAGGAATGCCACCAGGCCGCGCTTGGCTACGCCGCGTGCAATCGCGCCACGGCGATGCAGCGAGGCGCGCTCGCGCTCGTCCTCAAACATATCCATTTGTCCCCCATTGTCTGTACTTGGAGCATTGCCCAGCGGCTGCCCCACGTCATCGCGCATGTTACGCTCGAGTTCCCCCATCGGGGTCCCCCTTCCCTCCAGAGCCCTATGCACACCGGCGGCATACGCCGCAGCCGCATGCAAGATGGGAGGCGATCCGACTTAACCTTAACGGCTCAGGCGCGTCGTCCGATCTGCGACGCGAACATCCCGAGCCAAGAGGAATTACGGTTACTGGTACAGCCGGGGACTTGCACCCCGATTCTCCCAAACGCGCAGGAAAACCGCGCGTTCGTGCGTCTCCGCACCACCATCTAGGCCATCGATTATTACCGTCAAAATGGTATCACGCAAAAGGGCCCCGCACACAGGCGAAGCCCAAGGTAAAAGCTATTGTTTGCGATAGGAAAATGCGGTGACGGTCGCAGCCTCTAGTGCTTGCCGCCGTGACTGTTGAGCCAGATATTGCGGCCCAGCATAAGCGCCAGCACCAGCGCGCTCACGTAGCCCATAAAGCCAATGACCGGGATACCGAACACAACCGGCTCGATGCGTGCGTAGTACACCACCGACGAACCGATAAACAGGCCGGCGATAACGATAGCCATCGACATGCGGTCGATAATTCCGCCCAGCTGTCGCAGCGCCTTATCGCTGCTCATGATCTGCGTGTTCACCTTAAGCTGGCCGCGCGTAAGCATGCGCGAAGCCAAGCCCAGATACTCAGCCGCCTCGAGCGAGCCTTTTGCCGCGCGATAGCTGCTCGCGGCAAGATCGCGTCCCATATCACGCACGCGCGCATAGGTGCTTTTTTCGTTTTTGATGTGCGTCTGGATGATCTGGATCATGTTGACGTTGGGCATATACTCGGTCAGCAAACCCTCGAGCGTCACCATACCGCGGGCGAACATCGTCACCACGCTCGGCAGCTCAACATCGTTTTTGCGCGCCAGGTTTAGCAGCGAGGTCAAAAACTCGCCGATATCCAGATCCTTCAGGTCAAGGCCCGCAAAGTCAGCCACGATAAAGTCAAGGTCGGACAAAAACGCTGAATGATCGAGCTCGGCCGAATCGCCACGCGTCACGGCGAAGCGCATGAGCGAATCCTTGAGCTTGGGCACATCACCCTCGGCCACGGCGAAAATCATGTCCTTAACGATGCCACGATCGTGGCTCGACATGCGTCCGACCATGCCCAAGTCGATAAAGTAAACGATGCCGTCCTTGAGAATGATGTTTCCCGCATGCGGGTCGGCATGGAAAAAGCCGTCGTCGAGCACCTGCGTCGAGTAGTCCTCGACAATCGCAGCACCGATCTTTTCCAAGTCATAGCCCTCGGCCACCAAGCGTTCAGGATCGGCGATCGAAATGCCGTCGACGTAGTCCATAACCACCACGTGCTCGGTGCACAGGTCCAGATAGGATTTAGGGCACGTCACGCCATGAACGCTCTTATGGAACTCGTAGAAGTCGTTGAGGTTTTTGGCCTCGGCCAAAAAGTTGGTCTCCTCGCGAAACGAGGTCCACAACTCCTCGACTACGCCGTGCAGGTCAACGAATTGATCGGTGTTGACAAACTTGGAAACGATGCGCACCACCGAGCGAATGATATCGATGTCCTGTGCCATAACCTGCTGCGCACCGGGGCGCTGCACCTTGACGGCCACGTCCTCGCCCGTCACCAGACGAGCGCGGTGCACCTGCGCGAGCGATGCGCTACCAAGCGGATTGGGGTCGATCGCATCGAACATCTCCCCCAGGCGCAGGCCGTATTCTTCTTCCAGACAGCTGAGTACGACCTCGTACGGCACCGGCTCCACGTCGGAGCGCAGACGACGCAGCTCGTCGCAAAAGCGCTGCGGCAGAATCTCGGACCGGTTGGCCAAAATCTGCCCCATCTTGACGAACATGGGGCCGAGTTCCTCGAGCAGGCGGCGCAAACGAACCGGCGTGAGGTTATCCCACACGCGGTACTTTTTGACCAGGCGAACAATCTGCCCAATGCGTTCGCGACGACCCGCCGGCGTGAGCTGGTATTCCTCGTCCGGCGCCATCGCGTCGGGCTCCTCGGGCACCATATCGACGGCGCGCGGCTTCTTGCGAGCGCCCGAGACGGCGGCGTCGACCTCATCGACAACCGCCGCCTCGTCACCCAAGGGATCTAGATTGTTGTAATCGGTGGTGGAATCTGCCATCTGCGCTGCTACTCGGCCTCTTCGGTATCCTTCGCATCGTCGGGCTCAACGGACTCGACGGGCACCGAGGTCACGTTGTCCTCGACCGAATCGACGATGTCGCGCACATGGGCCAGGAAGGCAGTGCGCTCGGGAGCGGTCATGACGCGGACGCGGGCAAGGATGAGCTCGTCGAGCACGCGCTGGGCCGCGGTCTCGCCCTGCATGCCCAAGCGCTCGGTCAGATCGGAGATGGTACCGCCGGCCTGCGCGAACATGTCGGACACACTGCGGGCGATATCGGGGGTGGCGGTGTCCTTGCGGACCTGCGCGCCTTTGGTGTTAAGGTCGTCGAGGACCTTCTTGCCGCCTTCGACAGCAACGGCGGCAGCGCCAAAGCCAACGTTGATGGCGCCGTTAACAAGCTGATCGAGTTTCATAACCATGGTTGTCTCCAATCACAAACAACTGCATTGGCGTTCTTGTACCCAAGATTGAGTGAAAGCGACAAAGCGTTTTAGCGCTATTCGATCGACGGGAAATCCCTACCTCACGTTGTCGTTCATCGCGAAAGAGTTCTTCATGGCGCAGCTCGTGGTGTAGAGCACCTTGCTCAGTAGAGCATCGGTCTCCACGCGGACACGCTCGGCAAAGGCCTCGTTGGCGCGTGCAAGCTCGGCAGGCACCTCGGCCTCGGGCAGAGCGGCTACGGCAGCGTCGACGTCATGGATCTGCTTGTGGCCCATGCCACCGACCTTCTCCTGATAGTCCTCCACAGCGCGGCCGCACTCATGGAAGCGGACGTCGGCCAGGGCGCCGATCAGGCGGTTGGCCCAGTAGAAGTTTTCGGACGTCACGCGAGCCTGCGTGTCGGCATAGTACTCGGGCATGGTCTCGACGTTGGCGTACAGCGGAACCAGCGCGTTAAACGAGTTGGAGCCAAAGGCCATCCACTGCACGGCGCGGTAGGCCGGCTGCGCATAGGGACGCAGCTGCAACACGGCGAGCAGGCTGTTGCGATTGATGCCGATGGGGCGATAGGCGCCACGCGTAGCGGGCGTGCCCTTGCTGCCGTAGCAGTCGTACTCCGTGCCCTGGTAGTGGCTCGAAAGCACGTACTTGATGTCCTCGATGGTCACCTTGCGCTCGGGCACACGGCTCCAGGGGATGTCGTCGCTCTCGGGCGTGTAGTCGGCATCGGGGCCGTCCCACACGTCGCCGGGGTTGAGACCGCCCAGCATGAACC
>URTW01000004.1 GCA_900550815.1 uncultured Collinsella sp. | reverse complement strand
ATCGCCTGTTCCCTGATCCCGATCTGGCGCCGTTCGATCTGGACGACGAATTCATCGACCGCTGCCGTGGCGAGATTCCCGAGCTGCCCGATGCCAAGCGCGCTCGTTTTGAGGCCGACTTTGGCATTAAGGCTGCCGATGCCGAGCAGATCGCCGGCGACCCCGAGTTTGCCGAGTTCTTTGAGGCTGCCGCTGCCGGTATGGCTGGCAAGGAGGCCCAGACGGTCGCAAACCTGCTGGTGAACGAGATGATTGCCTACCTTAAGGGTGCGGGTGTCTCACTGACAGAGTCCGGTATTGCACCGGCTCAGGTGGCAGCCCTTGCTAAGCTGCTGGCGACCGATGCCATCAGCTCCAACCAGGCGCACGAGGTCTTTGAGGCCATGGCCCAGACCGGCGACGACCCCAACAAGATCGTCGACGAGCGCGGCATGCGTCAGGTGAGCGACGCTGGCGCGCTGCAGCCGATCGTGGACGAGGTGCTGGCAAACTGTGCCGATCAGGCGCAGCAGTATCGTGACGGCAACCAGAAGGTCATCGGCTTTTTGGTGGGCCAGTGCATGAAGGCGAGCCGCGGCAAGGGCAACCCGAAGCTCTTCAACGAGTTGCTGAGAACGTCGCTCTCGTAAACGGGAACCCGGGAGCCCCGGCAGGGCGGGTGCTTCCTCAAAATTTCGAACAGTCCTGCGCAAGACGAAGGCCACATTAAGTGGCCTTCTTTGCGTGCGGAACTCATTTTGAGCAAGCACCCGCCCTGCCGGGGCTCCCGGGTTCTGCAACGACTCGGCCGTTCGGGTCAGGCGGGCTGAATGGAATAGAGTGAATGGGCGCGCCGTTGGCGCGTCCATTTTTGTGCGGGTGACAAAGGGACTGTCCCTTTGTCACATTGCAATAAATGTGATGAAAGTGTGGCGAAATGAGCTTATAACTTCCGTAAATGTGATAAATGTCACGTTTTACCTAGGGTAAAATGTGGGAAATATCACGTTTACGGAAGTTTCTTTGCGGGAGGTTCGGTCATGCAGCGAGATATCATTGCCAAGCTTAACGCTTGGAAAGTGTCAGAATATCGTAAGCCGCTTATCCTTAAGGGGGCGCGCCAGGCTGGAAAGACGTGGGCGCTTAAGGAGTTCGGCCGAACCTCGTACCTCAATTTTGTGTATCTGACGCTCGAGGAGCCGTCACCTGGGGTACAGAGCGAGTACGCTCAGTTTTTCGAAGGTACGCGCGATCCTCGACGGATCATCTCAAATCTTTCCCTGGCACTTGGACAGCCTATCGATCCCGGCGAACCGCTGCTTATTATTGATGAGATCCAGGATTGTCCTTCTGCAGTCGGCGCCCTTAAATACTTCTGTGACGAGGCCCCCGAGTATCACGTCGCATGCGCAGGGTCTTTGTTGGGCGTTCGCTTGTCCCGTGAGACCAGCGCTTTTCCGGTGGGAAAGGTCGAGTTCATGGAGATGCGCCCCATGAGCTTTTCCGAGTTTCTGAAAGCCGAGGGCGCTGCAAACTACGACGAATACCTTGGCGGCCTGGATCAGATCGAGACAGTGCCCGATTTCTTCCATGTCCGTCTCGTCGAGCATCTTCGTCGTTATTTTGCATGCGGCGGCATGCCAGAGGCTCTTGGCCGGTGGGTGGAGACGGGCGATATCGTTCAGGTCGATAAGGTGTTGTCTGATCTCTTGGATTCCTACGAGCGCGATTTTGCCAAGCATGGTGGCCGTGCGCAGTTCGCCAAGCTTTCGCAAATATGGAACTCGATTCCAGCTCAGTTGGCGCGCGAGAACAAAAAGTTCGTTTGGGGTGCGGTGCGCGAGGGGGCTCGTGCTCGAGAATACGAGGATGCTCTGGAATGGCTTGCCGATGCTGGGCTGATCACGGCGGTTCGCCTTAATGCTGCCGGTGGTGTGCCGCTCTCTGCGTACGATGACCTCAAGGCATTTAAAGTCTACTGTCTTGATGTCGGCTTGCTGCGCCGCATGGCAAGGCTGGATGCGTCCGCTTTTGCCATCTCGGATGCGATATTTTCGGAGTTCAAAGGTTCGTTCGCCGAGAACTATGTGCTTCAGGCATTACTTTCACAGTTAGATGCTGCTCCGCGTTATTGGACAAACGAGAAGCCGAAGCACGAAGTCGATTTTTTGATTCAAGTCGGAAACGAAATCGTTCCCGTCGAGGTCAAATCGGGTGAGGTCGTTCATTCCAAGAGCCTTAAGTACTATGCCGACAAGCATGCGGAGACGACTCCATTGAGGGTCCGCTACTCACTTAAGAACCTAAAGCTCGACGACGGGGTGCTCAACATTCCGTTGTATTTGGCTGATCGATCTGTCCCTCTTATCAAAAAGGCGCTTGATTGTGCGCATCTTGACGTTTAGATCCTGGGTGAGCTGACGGGCGGCGGCTAATTTACCGCTCCGTTACGGCCAGGGAGCTTGGGCCTTAGCGATGCTTGCTTCGCCAAGCCGTGGGTGTCATGCCGGTGTATTGTTTGAAGGCTTGGGCGAAGGCGGCCTGCTGAGGGTAGTCGAGCCGCTCTGCCACCTGCGCTATCGTAAGCGAGCTATCGGCCAAAAGGTCCTGTGCTCGCTCCATGCGGCGTCTGCGAATGTAGGCGCCCAGGGACTCGCCAGTTTGGGTCTTAAAGGTGGCGCATAGTTTGGAGCGGCTTGTGTAGAGCCTCTCGGCCACCTCGTTGATACCCACACGTCTGCCTTTGTCGAGCGCGCGCTCAATCATTGCCGTTGCTTCTTCGGCAATGGTTATGCTGACGCGTGTGTCTGCCGCCTGCCGCGCCTGCTTGTGGGCCGCGCGCGAACAGGCGAGCTCCGCGACCATGGTCTCCACGATGCCCTGCATATAGACGTGTCCGCCTACGGTGCGGGCGCGGTCCTCGTTAATCCGGCGCAGCGCGTGGCAGATGGCAGACGTCGCTTCCTCGTGCCATGGCTCGGCAAACGCCTCAAAGATTCCCATGAACTCGGCGGGATAGCGGTGTTCCAGTTCGTCAAAATATCCAGGCAAAAAGAGCACCGAGCATGAGTGATAGAGCTCCCCCGCAAACAGCGGGCTTAATTCCTCGCCACAGCTATCTTGGATAAAGCTGCAAACGGCATTGTTTGGCCACGGTCCATGCAATGGTTTGAGGTTCGCGGGCGTTATGCCAGCCTCGGGCATGCATGTAAGTGTGGGCGCGCTGACTTCGCTCACGCAGGCGTATGGTTCGGGTGTGTATTCGGCCAGGTACATATCGTGCGTCGGGGTGATGAAATGCTCCATGACGATGCAGGTGGGGGAGAGGGGCATGATCCATGCGCGCCCGTGCGCCCGATCGTTTGCCACCTCGCCAGTAAAGACGGCGCCCTTGCCGGTAAGCTCCAGGCCAAACTGCTCAAATTGCGGTGCGTAGAGCTCGGTTATGTCGGTCGCTGCCCGCCGTATTTGCAAAAGCGTTCCTTTCCTTTGCAGAAACGTCCACGCCTGGCTTGATTGTGAGCCATGGCTAACACAGCAATGATAAGTTCATTACGGTTAACTCTCAAGCCGTTAGAAAGGAATCTCATGGCAAAGGAATCAAAAAGGGAAGGTGGAGGCATCGGCGAGCTGCTCGCGTATGCCGGCGACCGCAAATTCCTAACGTATTTGGGCATGGCGCTCTCGGCGCTCTCGCAGCTGCTGAGCTTTGGCCCGTACGTGTGCATTTGGCTTGTCGCGCGCGACCTGATCGCCGTGGCGCCCAACTGGAGCGAAGCCACTAACATCGCGATGTACGGTTGGTGGGCCGTGGGGTTTGCGCTGGCAAGCATCGTAGCTTATTTCGTGGGGCTCATGTGCACGCACCTGTCTGCGTTTCGCTGCGCGTCCAATATCCGCAAGACTACGAGCGAGCACCTGCTTAAGCTGCCGCTCGGCTACTTCGACACGCATGCCACCGGCGAGCTGCGCCGCATTGTAGACGGGTGCGCCGCCTCCACCGAGACTTTGCTCGCACACATGCTGCCCGATATCGCAGGCGCCGTCGCCATGGTCGTGGGCTTGCTCGTGCTGCTTTTCGCCCTCGATTGGCGCTTGGGCGCGGCATGCCTCATCTCGGTGGCCATTTCGTTTGGCGCCATGGCCGCCATGATGGGCGGCAAGGGCGGCGAGTTTATGAAGGCCTACATGGGAGCGCTGGTCAAGATGAACAAGACCGGCACCGAATACGTACGTGGCATCCCCGTGGTCAAGGTGTTTCAGCAGACGGTCTACTCCTTTAAGGCTTTCCACGATGCGATCGCCGAATACGCCGACATGGCACAAAACTATTCGGGCACGTTCTGTCGAGGTCCGCAGGTACTCAACCTTACCGCGCTCAATGGTCTTGTGGCATTCCTGTTGCCCGTGGCGTTGCTGTTGGCGCCGGGCGAGACGGACTTCGCGCATTTTATGGCCAACTTCACGTTTTACGCGATATTTTCGGCCGTGGTGCCGACGGCCATGACCAAGCTCATGTTTGTGGGCGAGGCCTCTCAGATGAGTGCCGATTCGCTGGCTCGTATTCGAAGCGTCATGGATTCCAAGCGGCTCTCCGTGCCCGCGCAACCCAAGCATCCTGCCGGCGGCGACGTGCGATTTGAGGACGTGAGCTTTACGTACGAGGGTGCCGAAGCACCTGCCGTTAGCCATGTGAGTTTCAGCGTTCCCGCTGGTAGCACCCTCGCCCTGGTGGGTCCCTCGGGTGGCGGTAAGTCAACCTGCGCAAGCCTGATCCCGCGTTTTTGGGATGTCTCCTCGGGTCGAGTGCTCGTAGGCGGTGTGGACGTTCGCGATATGGATCCGCACGAGCTTATGGACCAGGTTGCCTTTGTGTTCCAGACCAACCAGCTGTTCCGGCAAACACTTGCCGATAACGTGCGCGCCTCCAAGCCTACGGCCACTGACGACGAAGTGCGTGCGGCCCTCTCCGCAGCTCAGTGCGACGACATTGTGGCCAAGCTCCCACAGGGCATCAATACCATGCTCGGTGCCGGTGGAGCATATCTTTCGGGCGGCGAGGTCCAGCGCGTGGCACTCGCCCGCGCGATCCTTAAAGACGCGCCTATCGTGGTGCTCGATGAGGCCACGGCGTTTGCCGACCCCGAGAACGAGGCGCTCATCCAGCGCGCCTTTAGCAAGCTGGCGGCGGGTCGCACGGTCATTATGATTGCGCACCGACTCTCGACTGTAGTGGGCGCAGACCAAATCGTGGTGCTCAACCAGGGCAGCGTGCAGGAGTCGGGTACCCATGCCGAGTTGCTGTCCCAAGAGGGTCTGTATGCCAAGATGTGGGCCGAATACGAACAGGCCGCGAGCTGGAAAATCACTGCAGCGACCGCGGATGCCGCCGTCACGAAGGGAGGCGAGGCCTAAATGTTCGCCTCATTCCAAAAGAAGTATTTCCTATCCGATAAAGGCGTCGCCGGCGTAAAACGCGGCATTTTCTGGACCACGCTCACCAATCTCATTACCATGGCCGGCATGGGCTTTTTATTCCTGGTTATGGCCGGCTTTGTCGAGCATCTCGCCACCGGTGCCGACCTGCCGGATGCCCTGCCGATCGTGGGCGGCCTCCTGGTCTTTTTCGTGTTGCTCTTTGCCTCTAACTGGCAGCAGTATTACTACACCTACTGCATCTTTTACGAGGAGTGCGGCAAGCAGCGTATGGAGATTGCCGAGCGCTTGCGCAAACTGCCGCTGTCGTTTTTTGGTCGTCGTGATCTGGCCGATTTAACCGAGACCATCATGGGTGACGTCCAGGCCATGGAGCACGCCTACAGCCACGTGCTGGGAGAGCTTTGGGGCGCCATCATCGCAAGCGCCATTGTGTTCGTGGCGTCGCTGTTCTTTTGCTGGCAGCTGGCGATCGCGGCGTTTTGGAGCGTTCCCGTGGCCTTTGCCGTGCTGTATCTAACACGCGGCCCCATGACTCCGGTGTTCGATCGCGTGCGCGCCGAGAAGGTCAAGGTTACCGAGGCTATTCAAGAGACGCTCGACTGCGTTCGCGAGATCCGCGCCACCAACCAGGAGGCCCATTATCTTGAGGGGCTCAACGCCGTGATCGATGCCGAGGAGCATGAGACCACCAAGGGCGCGCTCGCTAACGGGCTTTTGGTCAACTCCGCCTTTGCCATCCTGCGTCTGGGCATTGCCACCACGCTGGTCACGGGCGCCGCGATGGTCGCCTCCGGGCAGGTCGACTTTTTGGTGATGTTTGCCTTCCTGCTTATGGTGAGCCGCATCTATGCGCCTTTTGACCAGGCGTTAATGTTAATGTCCGAGCTGTTTGCCGCCGAGTCGTCTGCCAAGCGCATGCGTTCCATCATGGAAGAGCCCGTGGCGCGGGGCAGCGAGAAATTTGAGCCCGCGGGCCACGATGTGGTGTTCGATCACGTGGCATTTGGCTATGGTGCGGGCGAGGACGGCCGCGCCGGCGAGAAAGTTCTTACCGATGTGAGCTTTACCGCCAAGGAAGGCGAAGTTACGGCACTGGTCGGTCCTTCGGGTTCCGGTAAGTCTACGGTGAGCCGCCTGGCCGCGCGCTTTTGGGATGCCACCGCGGGCAAGGTTACCGTGGGTGGCGTGGATGTTGCGAGCGTGGATCCCGAGGTGCTCCTGCGCGACTACGCCATTGTGTTCCAAGACGTACTGCTCTTTGACGACACGGTGATGGGGAACATCCGCCTCGGGCGTCGTGATGCCACCGATGAGGAAGTGCTTGCGGCTGCGCGTGCCGCCAACTGCGACGAGTTCGTGAACCGCATGCCGCAGGGCTACGACACCATGATCGGCGAGAACGGCTCCAAGCTGTCCGGCGGCGAGCGCCAGCGCATCTCCATCGCTCGTGCGCTGCTTAAGGACGCCCCCATCGTCCTTTTGGACGAGGCCACGGCGAGCCTGGACGTCGAGAACGAGACCGTGGTTCAGCAGGCGCTTTCCCGCCTGCTCGCGGGCAAGACGGTTATCGTTATTGCTCACCGTATGCGTACGGTGGAAAATGCCGACAAAATCGTTGTACTCAAGGATGGTGTGGTTGCCGAGCAGGGCGCTCCGGCGCAGCTCAAGGCAGCAGGTGGAGAATTTGCCCGTATGGTCGCACTGCAAAAGGAGTCGGCGGACTGGCAGCTGTAGGAATGTGACAAAGGGGCAGTCCCTTTGTCATATTGAGTTCACCCCCATAGTTTCCAAAAAGTTAACCTTTGTTGACCTTAATAGTTAGATAAACTAAACTATTTTCCAAAAGTGTGCTCGAGCAAACTTGTTTACTCGGGTGCTGAGGCACCGTGCCGCGTCCAATGCGGCAAAAGGGAGAAGCAACATGAAGAAGTCGACGTTCAATACCCTGCTTGTCGGTGGCGGTTTTCTGCTTGGCACGGCCGGCATCAAGCTGCTTACCAGCGCTCCGGTCAAGAATGCCTGCGTGCAGGGTATCGCGTGCGGCATGCGCATCAAGAACGGCTACCAGGACATGGTCGAGCAGGCCAAGGCCAATGTCGATGACATGGTTGCCGAGGCTGCTTACATCACCCAGAGCGAGGCCGCTGCTGACGAGGCAGCTGAGTAACGCTCCCAGGCACAAACTATGAGATTCTCGATTATTAGCGAGATCCCCGGCAGGACCCGTCTTCAATTGGCGGGTCCTGTGCCAGAGAGCGATCTCGATGCACTTCTTAAGCTTGGCGGCGACATCGATGGCGTGCACAAGGTGCGCGTGTATGGCCGCATTGGCCAGATGGCGCTGGAGTACGACGAGCCGTGCCGTGCGAGCGTGCTCGACGCCTTGGGCGCACTCGATGCTCAAGCTATCGCCGATGCCAAGTCGGGCTACGTGATGCAACTCGAGCCGCGCAAGCACATACTCGTTATGGACCTGGCGACACTCGTCGGTGCCCATTACGCACGTCGCTGGTTCTTGCCTACGCCGCTGCGTGCGGTCTTTGTCGTGGCCGGTTATATGGCATTTTTGCGCGCTGCCCTTCATGAGCTGGCGCGGCCGCGCCTGACCGTTCCCGTGCTCGACGCTTCGGCCATCGGCATCTCGTTCGTCAAACGCGACGTCGACACCGCGGGCCAGACGATGTTCCTACTCAACGTGGGCGAGCTGCTCGAGGACTACACCCGCGCCATGAGCGAAAACGAGCTCATCAACTCGCTGCTCGATGTGCCCGACAAGGCGCAGAAGGTCGTCGGCGACACCGAGGTAAGCGTTGCCGCGACCGAGCTTGAGCCCGGCGACCTGGTCGCCGTGCGCACTGGCATGTCCATTTGCATCGACGGTGTTGTCGAGCAGGGGAGCGCTATGGTCAACCAAGCGACCCTGACCGGCGAGCCGCTGGCCGTCGAGCGCAGCGTGGGCGACGACGTGTTCGCCGGCACCGTCGTGGAAGACGGCGGCATCTTGGTGCGTGTGCGCGCCAATACGGCTCAGACCAAGCTCCGCTCGATCGTCTCGCTCGTGCAGACGGCCGACTCGCTCAAGTCCGAGGGCCAGTCGCATATGGAGGACCTTGCCAACAAGATCGTCCCGTGGAACTTCCTGCTCGCGGGCCTGGTTGCGCTTACCACCCGCAGCCTCATCAAGACCTCGGCGGCGCTGATGGTCGACTACTCGTGCGCACTCAAGCTCACGGGTTCCGTCGCCGTCATGACCGCCATGAGCGATGCTGCCAAGATGGGCGTGATGGTCAAGGGCGCGAAGTACTTTGAGTCGTTTGCCAAGGCCGACACCATTGTGTTTGATAAGACCGGTACGCTGACCGAGGCGCAGCCGCGCCTGGCTTGCGTGCTCACGACCGACGGCTGGAGCGAGGACGAGGTCCTGCGCCTTTCTGCCTGCCTGGAGGAGCATTTCCCGCATCCGGTGGCGCGCGCCGTCGTCAACGCTGCTCGCGAGCGTGGACTCGAGCACCGCGAGCGTCACGCTGCGGTCGAGTACATCGTGGCACACGGCATCGCTTCGTCCATTGAGGAGCGTCGCGCCATCATCGGCTCCGCGCACTTTGTATTCGAGGATGAGGGTGCGCAACTCGAGTCCGACATTAAGGAGCAAATCGAGCTCCAGATGCAGGGGCTGTCGCCGCTGTATCTGGCGGTCGACGGCACCGTTGTGGGCGTGCTCGGTATCGAGGACCCGCTTAAGCCCGGGGTCCGCGAGGCCATCGCCGACTTGCACGCGTTGGGCGTTAAGCACGTGGTCATGCTCACGGGCGACTCGGAGCGTACGGCCGAGCGCATTGCTCGCGAGGCAGGCGTCGACGAGTTTAAGGCCGAGCTGCTGCCCGAGGACAAGTACGCCTATGTGGAGCGGATTAAGCGCGAGGGGCGCCATGTTGCCATGGTGGGCGACGGCGTCAACGACTCACCGGCGCTTGGTTTGGCCGATGTGGGTCTGGCCATGGGCGGTGGAAGCGACATCGCCAAGGAGGTCGCCGATATCATCCTGACCGACACGGATCTCGCCGCGATCGTGCGCCTGCGCCGCATGAGCCAGGGGCTTATCGACCGTCTGACGAGTTCGTATTCCAAGGTGATGCTCACCAACTCGGCGCTGTTGGCATTGGGTATTACCGGCATGATTACTCCGCAGGCGTCGTCACTGCTGCACAACGGCTCAACGATTGCCTACAGCCTGAGCAATGCGAAGGCTTACCTGCGTTAGCGTTTTCGATTGAGTATATGGCCTGCATTCGGGTGGCACCGCAGCCGCCAGGGTGCAGGCCTTCTTTTGTTTGACGAGATGTTAGCTCGGATATATGCTTGTGCTAGCACTGCTAGCAAATGCTGAAGGTGAGGTTGAGATGGCTATCGTTGGCGGCATGGCGCAGGTGAACGTTCGCGTAGATCGCCAGGTCAAGAACCGTGCCGAGGAGGTGCTACGGCTTTCGGGCGGGTCACTGCCCGAGCTCATCAAAAAGGTGGTGGCAAAGGTCGCGCTGGGTTACGGGCAGTGCGAGGAAGTGCTTGCGGCCGTCGACGACCGGCAGCAGACCGTCGCGCCCGATACGCCGTTCGCCGCGTCGTGGGCAGCGGCAGACCGGCTTTATGCAGATTTGGGCATCGCTGCGTCGCCCGTATCCGACGATCGCGGTTGGGACACAATCTATTCCGACGCCATGGATGAGCATTATCGCCAAAAGGGGATGATCCAGTGAGTGGAGCGCCTCTCAAGATCATGGTGGACGCTAACGTATGGGTCGATTCGTTTTGCGCCGACCATGCCGAGTCGCTTGCCGCGCGTGCGTTTATTGGGCGGGCGACGGAGACGGGGGCGTTGCTGTTCTTTCCGGTGCATATCGCCAAGGACGTGCTGTACGTTGTCCAACACGAGCTGAAGCGTAGAGTTCTTGCCAGCGGGGGAGCGCTCGACGAGGCATCTGCCCGTGCAATTGGGGATGCGGCGCTGGCGTTTGTGCGGAACATGACCGAAAACGCCACGGCCGTGGGTGCAGATGCGTCGGACCTTTGGCTGGCCGACAAATACTTAGCGCTTCATCGCGATTACGAGGACAATTTGGTGCTCGCCGCGTGCAAGCGCGCACAGGTCGATTACTTGGTAACTAACGATCGCAAGCTGCTCGAACATGCCGATCTTGCAGCAAAGACCCCGCGCCAAATGATGCCGATTCTGGCTTTGGCCGAACGTGGTGGCGCGGCTATCGGTTGACGCGAACTGTTTGCGGGCCTCTTGGACGACGATGCGCCAAGGGGCCCGCGTCTGCTATTTACAAAAGCTCGGCCTTGATGGCGGGACTTTCTGCGAGCTGCTCGGCTGCCTTTTCGTCGGAGCTGTCGAGTGCTGCCAGGCTGCGGTAGACCCACTCGTTGACCTGGGTGTTCTTGACGCCTGCGGTCTGCATAAGGGCGCCTACCTCGCGGATTGCTGCGAGCAGATCGGCTTTGGGGCCCGCGACCTCGACCTCGATGCTGTGGTAGGCGGACACGCCGCGGTTCTCACTCACGTGGTCGATAAAGCCCTCGACGGTCTCAAGCTGCTGGGCGAGAGCTGCATCATCGTCGGCGTCCAGCGCGACGAGTGCGTTCGATACTGTGAGGGCGGGATGTCCGCAGGGGACAAAGCCCTCGATGACATCCATAGCTTCGGTAATGGTTGAGCCCAGGCCTGCGAGGGCATTGACGAGCTGCTGCTTGGTATCCATAACGGTCCTTTCGACGGGTCAATTTTGCTTGGCGAAAATATACGTTACGCGATCGGTAGCAAAAGTGCGAAGTGCGGCGCACATTGGGGTCTTCACAGCTCGTGCATAGAACAGCTGTCCGCTTTCAGAACGTGGTAAGATAACACTCCACAAGCGGGGCTCGCCCCGTATGTTCCTTGAAAAGTCGACGGGTGTTGGGCGCTCGTGCCCAATGCCATCCAGACTTTCCCGACATTCGGGGGCGACTGGTTTCGACACGATAGCTCTGAGAGAGGAAGCAAGCCGAGGTCTCCTCGCCTCGTTAAACAGGGGTACCGTCAAATTGAATTGACAACAACTCTTCTTTTGAGCCTATGGCTCTCGCTGCTTAGTTTATAGCGGCGCGTCAACCCGGTGATTTCCCCGACACCGGCGCGACGTCATGTTAGGGGAATGCTCCTGCGCACGTAATCGGTATGGCGCAGGCTAAGACCGAACCGGTTAGGACGCCGCGAGCGTGTCGCTGCGCGCAAAGCGTCCGAGACTAAACCAGCGACTGAGCTTGGAGATGCCAATCAGGGGGCTTTCGTGGACCGGAGTTCGATTCTCCGCGCCTCCACCATACGTAACAGGCAGGTAGATATTTATATCTACCTGCCTTTTTATTTCTAGTCCGTACCGCGGAGAATCGAACTCTATGCAGGGCGCGAGCGTTAAGCAAACGCGAAGCGTTTGTAGCGAGCGGGCGAGGACGCCGGTAGGCGGCCGAAGCCGGTGCGTATTTGCGAAGCAAATACGCGGATTCTCCGCGAAAACTTCGACTCAAAACGGATGCGATGTTTATCGAATCTCAGCCGGCCATGCGCCGCATCAACGGATCCCCTCCCGCACCGCGGAGAATCGAACTCAGTGCAGGGCGCGGGCGTTAAGAAAACGCCTTGGCAACGCAGACCGGGACGCGCTTTCCCAATGGCAGCCCAGGCGGAAAGCCCATCCCGGAATCCCGCCTCAGACTGGGACGTAGTTTCCGGATGACACGTCAAGTGGAAAGCGCATCCCGGAATCTCGCCTCAAACTGGGACACACTTTCCGCTTCACCTGCCGCCTCGAAAAACCTGCGCTCTCGCCATCCCAAAACTGGGTAGAAGAAAGCCAAAACGCAATCGCAGGAGGTCAATATGACTGCAGAAGATAAGGCAAAGAACGCCGGCAAGGTCGCGCTCGTCCTGGAGGGCGGTAGTTTTCGCGGGCAGTTTACCGCGGGCGTGCTCGACGTTCTCATGGAGGCTGGCGTCGAGATTCCGGCTGTCTACGGTGTATCGGCCGGCGCCCTCAACGGCGTGAACTACAAGTCGCACCAGATCGGCCGTGCCAACCGCATCAACCTGGCTTTCTGCAACGACAGCCGCTTCATGGGCGCCGCATCGTTTGCGTCCACGGGCTCTATTGTGGGTTACGACTTTATCTTCAACGATGTCCAGGACCGCCTGGATCCCTTTGACAACGAGACGTTCGACGCGAGCCCCATCGAGATGTACGCCGTCGCGACGGACATGCTCTTTGGAACCGCCACGTACCTCCCGGTCAAAAGCGCCGTGCTCGACCTCGACGCCGTGCGCGCCTCGACCTCGCTGCCGCTGGTGACGCCGCCGGTCGAGATTGACGGGCACAAATACGTCGACGGTGGCGTAGCCGATTCGATCCCCATCGAGCATGTGCTGGAGGAGGCGGGCTTCGATCGCGCGGTCGTCATTGTCACGCAGGACCGCTCGTACGAGAAAAAGCCCTACGAGTTTATGCCTGCCGCGCGTGCGCGTTATGCCGACTACCCCTATCTGCTCGAGGGAATCGAGACGCGCCACGACCGCTACAACATCCAGCGCATGCACCTGTGGAAGTATGAGCGCGAGGGCCGCGCGTTGGTCGTTGCTCCGCAAAAGCCGGTCGAGGTCGGCCACGTTGAGCACGATTCGGCAAAGCTCCTCGACCTGTATATCCAGGGCCGTCAGGCGGCAAAGCGCCTGCTCGCGGAAATCCAAGAGTTCGTTGAACGCTAGCGACGGCGAACCCTCAAAAGATGACAACAGCTAAAGAGCTGGAAAATCACGGCTCGTGGATGACATGTGCAGAAACTCTGGTCGGAGCCAAAATACCTGTTGACTCGTACGGCGAGCGGGGTAATATGGACGGGTTACTTGCAGAGCCCCGTGAATCTCTGTAACAACACGTACTGTACATGGAGGAGTCTAAGTGATTTCGAAATCGACTCACTACGCCAAGCAGGGCGAGGTCCAGCGCAACTGGGTTCTCGTCGACGCCGATGGTGCTGTCCTGGGCCGTCTTGCCACCCAGATCGCAATGATCCTGCGCGGTAAGAACAAGCCCCAGTTCACGCCCAACAGCGACTGCGGCGACTTCGTTGTCGTCATCAACGCCGATAAGGTCCAGCTTACCGGTAACAAGGCCGACACGAAGACCTATTATCGCCACAGCGGCTACAACGGCGGCCTCAAGGCTGAGAGCTTCCGCCAGGCTATGGAGAAGCACCCGGAGAAGGTCATCGAGCGCGCCGTTCGCGGTATGCTGCCCAAGACCACCCTCGGCCGTGCCCAGATGACCAAGCTTAAGGTCTACGCTGGCACCGAGCATCCGCATGCTGCCCAGAACCCCACGAAGATTGAGCTGGAGGCTTAAAGATGGCTGAGAACACCGTTGTCTACCAGGGTACCGGCCGTCGTAAGAACGCCGTCGCCCGCGTCCGTCTCGTCCCCGGCACCGGCAAGGTGACCATCAACAAGCGTGACGCCGAGCAGTATTTCGGCCGTCATCAGCTCGTTGAGAACGCCCTTGCTCCCTTCAAGGTGACCGACACCGCCGGTCAGTTCGACGTTATCGCTCTGTGCGATGGCGGCGGCATCTCCGGTCAGTCCGGCGCTCTGCGCCTGGGCATCGCTCGCGCTCTTCTGAACGCTGGCGACTACCGTGCTGACCTCAAGAAGGCCGGTTTCCTTACGCGCGATGCTCGCGTGGTCGAGCGCAAGAAGTACGGCCTCAAGAAGGCCCGCCGCGCTCCCCAGTTCTCCAAGCGCTAAGGTTTTATCTCCTTTCGAGATACAATGTACAAGCGGGGCCTGCCGATTCCTCGGCGGGTCCCGCTTTTCTTTTTCGACTAGGGTGGGCGGTTGCATATCGCCTGCTAGGGAAGGAGCGATCCTATGCCCCAGAACATCTTCGGTACCGATGGCGTCCGTGGCGTCGCCAATGCCGACCTCTCGTGCGATCTCGCGTTTCGCCTGGGCCGCGCGGCGACCAAGTTCCTTGGTCCGGATATCTGCATCGGCCGTGACACGCGCCTTTCGGGCACCATGCTCGAGAGCGCTCTGACCGCCGGCATTATGGCCGAGGGCGGCCGTCCGCACTGCTGCGGCGTTATCCCCACGCCCGCCGTGGCGCTGCTCACCGTTCAGAACGAGCTCGACGGCGGCATCGTCATCTCTGCATCGCATAATCCGCCGGAGTTCAACGGCCTCAAGTTCTTTAGCCGCAAGGGCATGAAGCTTCCCGATGCTGTCGAGGAAGAGATCAGCGCCTGGGTCAAGTCCGAGGAAGCCATGGCTGCCGACTCGCTGCCGACCGGTGCCGGCGTGGGCCACATTATCAAGATGAAGGACGCCCGCAAGGCATATGTCGACCACGCCATCGATACGCTTGATGGCCTGAGGCTCGACGGCCTAGTCGTTGCTGTCGACTGCGGCCATGGCGCTTCCTGCCAGACCACGCCCGCCGCGCTGCAGCGCCTGGGTGCCACGGTCCATGCCATCAACACCGATTATTGCGGCACGGACATCAATGTCGAGTGCGGCTCTACGCACCTCGAGCCCCTGCGCGAGCTCGTGCTGCGCACCCATGCTGACATCGGTCTGGCCCACGACGGCGACGCCGATCGCGTGCTCTTTGTGGACAGCGAGGGCAATGAGATCGACGGTGACTACATCCTGGCTATCTGCGGTTCTGACCTCGCCGCTCGCGGCAAGCTCGCCAACTCCGAGATCGTCTCGACCGTCATGTGCAATCTGGGCTTCTCCATCGCTATGAAGGAGCAGGGCTTCGAGATGGTCCAGACCGCCGTGGGCGACCGCTACGTTCTGGAGCGCATGCTCGCGGACGGCGCCGTCATCGGCGGCGAACAGTCCGGCCACATCATCTTCCTGGAGCACAATACCACCGGCGACGGCCTGGTGACGGCTCTGCAGCTGCTGGCCGTGCTCAAGCGCACCGGTCGCACCCTCACCGATCTTGCCGGCATCATGAAGAAGTACCCGCAGGTACTCGTCAACGTGCATTCCGACAACAAGGCTGGTCTGGACGATTGCCAGCCCATTTGGGACGCCGTTGCTGCTGCCGAGAAGGAGCTTGACGGCCGCGGCCGCATTCTGGTGCGCCCGAGTGGTACCGAGCCGCTGGTCCGCGTGATGGCCGAGGCCGAGACGCACGAGCTGACTCAGCGCGTTGTCGACGACATCGTCGAGGTTGTCAAGCGCGAACTTCCCTAATGGTCAAAAACGGGTGCCAAGTGGTAAACTGTTAAGGTTATTTTGGTTGATCGGTATGTCCGAGGGGGAGCATGTTCACTAAAGTCCTAAGGTCTTTTGGTATGCGTGGTCGAGTCCTTACGTTGGATGCTCCCATCTCGGGTGACGTCATTCCGCTCTCCGAGGTAAACGATCAGACGTTTGCTACCGGCCTTTTGGGCCAGGGCGTGGCGATTCAGCCCACCGGACCGCGCGTGATCGCGCCGGCTGATGCCAAGGTCGAGGCTATTTTTCCCACGGGACACGCCGTTGCGCTTAACACGGTCGATGGCTTGGATGTGCTCATCCACGTTGGTTTGGACACTGTTCAGCTCGAGGGCAAGCACTTTACCGTACATGCGCAAGTGGGTGACATCGTCCATAAGGGCGATGTACTCATTGAGTTCGATCGCGAGGCAATTGCTGCCGAGGGCTACGATGTGACGGTTCCCATCTTGGTATGCAACTCCGTTGAGTTCTCGAGCATCAAGGGCTCCGTTGGCGTGCATGTCGAAGAGATGGACCAGCTCATCGTTGCTCGCGAGCGTTAGCAAGTGCACGTGGCCATTAGTCTACAATTCAAACACGTTTACGGAGGGCGCCCTTGAAAGAGGACGCCCTCAGTGGCAAGATGGGATTTGTCCGAAGCTAAAAGGCTTTGGGTCACCGTGGACGGGCAGGGGCCTCGACGCGGCTAGACACGAGACACATACATTACGCGACCTCGCCCTGGTGGCCGCACACGTTGGTTGCGGCCGACGCGGGCCGCGGGCAAGTGCTTGTAAGGGAGCCTTGCCTCTCTTGTACGAGAAAGGACGCGTAATGAAGATCATTAAAGCTAAAGACTACGAGGATATGAGCCGCAAGGCCGCTAATATCATCTCGGCCCAGGTTATCCTCAAGCCCGACTGTGTGCTGGGTCTTGCCACCGGCTCCACCCCGATCGGTGCCTACAAGCAGCTCGCTGCTTGGTACAAGAAGGGCGACGTCGACTTTGCCGAGGTCAGCACCTACAACCTGGACGAGTATCGCGGCCTTTCGCACGACGATCCCCAGAGCTATCACTACTTCATGCGTGAGAACTTCTTCGATCACATCAACATCGACCTGAACAACACGCATGTGCCCGACGGTTCCAACCCCGACGCTGCCGCTGCCTGCTCTGAGTACGACAAGATCGTCGCCGAGGCCGGTTACCCGGATCTGCAGCTGCTCGGTATTGGCAACAACGGTCACATCGGCTTCAACGAGCCCGATGACCACTTCTCCAAGGGCACGCACTGCGTCGACCTCACCGAGAGCACCATTCAGGCCAACAGCCGCCTGTTCGACAGCATCGACGATGTTCCCCGTCAGGCCTACACCATGGGTACCCAGACCATCATGTATGCCCGCATGATCCTGGTCGTCGCCAACGGCGAGGCCAAGGCTCAGGCCGTGCATGACATGTGCTATGGTCCGGTTACGCCCGAGTGCCCGGCTTCGATCCTGCAGCTGCACACCAACTGCGTTGTCGTTGCCGACGAGGCCGCCCTTTCGCTCTGCGAGTAGCGCGAATCCTGCAGCTCGACATAGCCTTGCCTAAGGCCTCCGCTTTGCGGGGGCCTTTTTGCTATCCCATTTCGCCCACTTGACCAAAATCTTGCCGCAAGCTTGACGAATGCCGGATGCCCAACAGCTTGATTCATTCTATATCAGATTCTATGCAAAAATGCCACTAGAAGGTCGTAGACGGTAGCGGGTGCTAGGCGAGTTGAATGACATGGCTGAACCTTGTTCATCTGCGTTACACTGCCGCTTAGATGGGACAAGCTGACAAGCTCATTTACCTGCATAAAGACCGATTAGTCGGGGGATTAATAACAATCGGCCCTTGCTGTACAAAAACTTGCCGCTTGCGTACCAAAAGACAACCTAAAACACAAGGTCGCTCTATTCATAGCGCGGCTTGTATGGTCTTGCGGCTACAGTGTCCATACGGTCGAGTTGAGGAGCGGGCATGGTAAACGATTTGAGCGGTATAGACGACCTCGAGCTGATGCCGCTGGGCGGAGGCTATATGGTGCGACGCGAACGCTTGATGAATGAGCTTATCGCCAAGGGCCGAAAGGCCGGCATCGTGGTTCTTTATGCGCCCGACGGGTTTGGGAAGACCTCGATGTTGCTGCAGTACACCCATGAGGTTAAATGCGACCCGACGCGAGGCCCCGTGCGGATTATCGAGGCCGATCGCGCCATTGGGCGCGAGGTGTTTATGCAGCTCGAGGTGGTTACCGAAGAACTCAAAGACAAACCGCACTCCCTTATCGCGATTGATAATGTGCCAAACCTCGATCAGCACGATACCGAAGACCTCATCGACAGGATTCGCGGCTTGCGCGCTATGGGGATAGGGGTCTTTATCTCCTGCCGTCCTTCAAATCGTCAGCTGATTCATGGGCTGGGCGATTCGGTTAAAATCAATGCGCAGATGCTCAAGGTGCATGCCTATGAGTATTCGGCGTGGGCATCGGCGTTTTCGATCAGCACATCGCTCGACTTTTATCAGCTCACGCAGGGCGTGCCCGAGCTCGTTTCGGCATTGCAGACAGGTCTGTATGGCCAAGGCGACGTGGCCGGCCTGCTCGAAAACGAGATTGTCAACGTATATGGTGCGGCACTTGCCGATCTGGCTTCACTCGACAATAATGCGCTGTTTTGCGTGGCGTGTCTCATGGTTTTGATGGGCGAGGGCAATATAGCAGAACTCGAGGCTTGCGGGGTGAGGCTGTCGATGGTCGACCAGTCCTACTTTGTACGCGACTACCCGATCTTTGGCTTGGACCCCGCCGAGCGGAGTTTTACGTGTCTGGGCACGGAGGATAACGGACGCTTGCGTTTGCGTAAGTTGGTGGCCGAGGTTCGCCCCGAACTTGTTCCGAGGGCGGCCCGGATTTTGCTTAAGGCGGGCCGATGCGATGCGGCGATGGGCCTGGCGGACGCCTTTTTGGACCGTGATGCGGTCCTTGAACTTGCTGGGCAGTATGGGGTCGATCTTGCTCTGACGGGGCACGGGGCCGATATCTGCCGAGCAGCGCTGGGTACGATCGATGCCGACGATCCGGCTCTAGAGCCAACGCCTGCCGAGGCGCTTGGCGTATATCTGGCAGCGGTCAGCGTGTCCAACACAAAGCTCGCCCGCTATATGGCATCGGTCATCGAGCGCGAGGGCGAACGGGCGGCCTGTGAAATAGACCCTGTTTCATGGAGGGTAGCCCAGACACTGACGGCTGTTTGCTATGGGGACAACGGGCTTGGGCTTCCTACGAACCTGGCCGTGCCAGAAATAGAGACGTCCCACACCGCACTCGACATGTTGTCTGCGCATATCGAGGTCAAGCGATGCCTGACCGAGCGGGGAGATGACGGCGGCGTCCTACAGCAGCTCAAAACGAGCAAGGCCTACGACTGCGAGCTCGACATCGCGGGGATTGTTATACGGGCCGACAGCATGCTGGGGGAGCTCTTTGACGGGGCGTTTGCAGGAACCGACGAGCGCGACGACGAGATGACGGTGGTGCGGGAGGCACTCGACGTACGTGGACTTAAGGCGATGGCTATCTGGGTGCGCATGGTGTTGGCGGCACGGCGGCTCCTTTCCGGCTTGCCGGTAACCGACGACGCGGCGTTCAACGAGCTCGATCGTTTTGCCGTGCGCATGCGCGACAACCAGATTCAGCTGTTTGGCCTGTTGTTAGAAGGCTGGCAGTCGCTGGCAGAGGGACGGCCGGTTAATGCAAAGTTCCGTGCGGTCCAAGTGCTCAAACTTGCCGAGGAGTCGATTGCGTACATGCGCGATAACGCATTGCTGCTGGAGCGCGCGGCATATCTGCGAAATACATCGATGGTTTCGGTGCGCGAGGAAGCGGAGTTGCTCGATATAAGCCAGACGCAGGTTGGTGGCGCAGAAGCCTGGATGGTGGCGCTGCATTTGGCCTGTGCGGGCCGAGACAGCGACCTTGCGGCCTGGATGTCCATGAATCGTGCGGGGATTCTAGAGCCATCGTATCGGCTCTTTGCGCGCCTTGCCATGCATTGTCTGGGCGAGCCGGCGGCCAGGATACGCAAGAAGCTTCCCGTGCGCGAACTGTCGCGGTACTCGCTGCGCGACGATTTGGAAGGGGAGGGCGAGCGCCTGTTCCAGGCTGGCGAGGTTGAAGCCGTTGATACCATCGACCATATCGAGATTCGCATGTTTGGTGCGTTTCGCGCCGAGCGCGACGGGTTTCCCATCACGGACAAAATGTGGCGTCGCAAGAAGGCGGCGACACTTGCCGAGCGGCTTGCGCTGGGCATGGATGCGCTCGTCGATCGTGAGACGCTGGCCATGGAGCTGTGGCCCCATGCCGTGTTCAATTGCGCCCGCAATAACCTGTACTCGACGATATCGCGCTTGCGGTCGGCTTTGGGGCCGACGCCGGATGGCAAGTCGTGTGTGCTCATCCAAAATGAATGCATCGGACTCAACGGCGACTACGTCAAGACCGATGTACGGCTGTTTGACCAGATAAGCCGCGAGGTTTTGGGAAATCGCACGGGTGCGCGCGGGCCCCATTTAGTTGAGCTGTGCCTTAAAATTGAGCAGCTTTATGCCGGACCGCTGTATGTTCCCAATGGCTGTAATCCCACCTACTTTTTGCGTATGCGACGCATTATGCAGTCAAAGTACATCGATTGCATGATTAAGGGAGCAAATGCCGCTCTAGAAGAAAACGATCTGCAGTCGGCGATTTGGCTGGCGGAGTCGGGGCTTCGGCAGGAAACGGCGCGTGAGGATATGGTGCGCTGCGCCATGCGTGTCTACAGTGCGGCGGGGCGGCGGCGCGATATCGTCGAGCTATACAGCGGTCATATGCACCATCTGAGGGAGCAGGTCAATGGCGTGCCCGAGCCCGAGACGCGGCGTCTATACGAGCGCTTGGTGGAGGGGCGGCTCAATCGCGTGCTGGTCGAGCGATAAAAAACGGGCGCCCGAAGTACTTGGGCACCCGTAAGCTTGCTATGTGTTGGTTCGCCGGATCATTGGCTCTTAGACGAGCTTGATCTTCTCGATGTCCTTGCGCGAGGACTCGCGATACAGCGAGAACTTGCGGCCGATGACCTGGACGACCTCGGCGTGGCAACGCTCAGCGAGCTCTTCGGCGGCCTCGCGGGCGGAAAGACTAGAGCCATCGAGCACGGAGCACTTAACGAGCTCGTGCTTCTCCAAGTAGGCGACCGTCTGCTCGACGGTGCCCTCGTTGACGTCGGACTTGCCGATGATGATAGCGGGGTTGAGGTGATGGGCCATGCTGCGAAGCTGCTTGACCTGTGCTCCTGTCAGTGCCATGGGTTCTCGCTTTCTATGTATGGGGCGCCCCGCGATGGGGCCTTAATCTACGTGAGCTGTCCCACGATAGCGCAGGAACGGCGCGGTGTGGAGCGCGTTTGCCCAGTTCAAAAAGAATGCGGATGCCGAGTGAGTGGGCGGCGCGGGCTGCGAACGGGCTATGAGCTGGGCGCAGAGACCGGCTCCCATGCAATAAACGCCCAACGGACTTTGCGGACGTGGTCGAGCATATAGCGCCCCTGCGGCACGCCCTTGGAGCCCGGCTCACCGGCATGGGGGTTCTCAATCATGTGTTGAGCGATGTAGTCGCGCAGGCGGTCGATCTTATCCTCGTTGCCATGCTCGAGCATACGGGAAAAATCAGCTACGCCCGCCTCAAGGCTATCGAAGGTGTCGCGACGGGGCGATTCAAAATACGTGACCTGCGGCAGCGCACCCATCTGAATAAGGATGTTAAAGGCATACACAAAGCCATTACTGCAGGTAACCGAGGCACCGATGGCGTTCATCAAGTGCAGATCATAGCGCGGGCTGGAGTTGGCGACCATCGTGACAGCACAACGACGACGAGCCGTACGATCAAGCTTGGCAAGCGCGCCTTTTAGATTGGTCGTCGTAACCGACCGACTGGCAAAGGCGACATCCACCGCCTTCGCGACCGGTCCAACCAAATCCCAATCATCATCCCCCGCAAGCTCACGCGGCGTTATGCGCCTTTCGCGTCCGAAGTACTCAGAGCCGGCATCACGCGTGCCCAGCATAGCGGGGGAGAAGTCGGCAGCAATCACAGGATGCCCAGCCTGAGCAAGCGGAATAGCAATCGACCCCGCCCCACATCCCATATCCAGCGCCGACTCACCAGGCTCAAGAGCCAGCAATTTCATAAAATCCCGGGCATACGGAGCAGTCTCCAGTGGACGAAAATGCCGAGCCCGCTTATCCCATTCAAAAGAATCATCAGCCCGATGCCGAGCGGCCTGCAGACGCATCCATTCGCCATTCCAATCCGCAGAAAGCAGCTCAGAACGAGTATCCCCATCAACCACGGGCCAACCTCCTAGCAACAAAAAAGCGACTCCCCGCAAAAGAAGAGCCGCAACCAGCATATACCAGAAAAGAACCGTTCCAATGCCAAACCGCCGCACCAGCCAAGTGGTGCAGGAGCGAAGCAACTGCAACCGGGATAGACCCCAACTGAGGTCCCGTTGTGCGGGAGCCCCGGGGAGGGCAAATATATAAGGGCGATCGCGAGTTCCGCACGAGCCGGAGAGCACTTAATGTGCTCTCCGTGCGAGTCAGGACTGTCCGAGCAGGCGACCTTATATATTTGCCCTCCCCGGGGCTCCTCGCCAGTCCCCCTCAGCTAGTTCTTGAGCGAGTTCAGCGGAGCCGGGAAGCGTCCCCCGCGGTGGGCAAGCACGGTGCCGGCGTTGGGGTTCACCGGCATGATGGGCGCACGGCCGAACAAGCCACCGTACTCGACGCAGTCGCCCACGCCCTTGCCGATGGCGGGAATCACGCGGACGGCCGTGGTCTTGTTGTTGATGACGCCGATGGCCATCTCGTCGGCGATGATGCCGGCGATGGTCTCGACCGGGGTGTCGCCGGGGATGGCGATCATGTCCAGGCCAACGGAGCACACGCAGGTCATGGCCTCGAGCTTCTCGAGCGAAAGCGCGCCGGCCTCGACGGCGGCGCTCATGCCGGCGACCTCGGACACGGGGATGAAAGCGCCGGAGCGGCCGCCCACGCTGGAACTGGCCATGCCGCCGCCCATCTAGACGGCATCGTTGAGCATGGCGAGCGCGCAGGTCGTGCCGGGGCCACCGCAGGTGCCCACGCCGATGATCTCGAGGATGCGCGCGACGGAGTCGCCGATGGCAGGCGTGGGAGCCAGCGACAGGTCGACAATGCCCTTCTCGACACCCAGGCGATGGGCGGCCTCGCGGCTCATGAGCTCGCCGGCGCGGGTGATCTTAAAGGCGGTCTGCTTAATCTTTTCGGCGACTTCCATCATCGATGCGGAATCGGGCAGCGTCTCCAGGGCTGCGGCCATAACGCCGGGGACTGAGACGCCTACGTAGATGCCGGCGTCGGCCTCGCCACCGCCCTGGACGTCGCGCGCCAAAACACGGGAGTCCTCGACCCTGAAGGCTAAGCGGACAAAATAGGATGCGCCGACGGATTCCTGGTCGGCCGTGAGCTTGGCGGCATCGATGATGGTCTGGGCGGCCATGAGCACAGCGGCCATGTTGATGCCGGCACGCAGGCTGGCGACGTTGACGCTGGAGCAGACGCGGCTGGTGGTGGCGAGCGCCTGCGGGATGGACTGGATGACGCGGCGGTCGGCGTCGCCGATGCCCTTCTGGACGAGTGCGGAGAAGCCACCCAGGTAGTCGATGCCGAGGGTCTCGGCCGCGCGGTCGAGGGCATGCGCGATGGGGGTGAGGTCCTCATCCTTGCAGCACGCGGCGATCTGCGCCACCGGGGTGACGGAGACGCGCTTGTTGACGATAGGGATGCCGTACTCGCGCTCGAGGTTCTCGGCGGTCTCGACCAGATGCTCAGCCGTGTGCGTCACGTGGTCGTAGATCTTCGTGCACATGCGGTCGAGGTTCTCGTCGCCGCAACCCATGAGCGAAACACCCATGGTGATGGTCCTGATGTCGAGGTTCTGCTCCTCAACCATGCCGCGGGTTTCCGCGATTTCTGCGGGCGTGATCGCCATTCTTGCGCTCCTATCTGCCAAAACGAGCATAGTCTTATCTATTCTAACGTGCCGCGCGTGCCAGGTGGCGCGTGCGGCACGTTTTGGTGCTCGGTTGTTTCCGTTGTGTTACTGCCCAAAGACCTCTTCGGCGATACGAGCGCTTTCGGCGGCGTCCTTGGCGTAGTAGTCCGCGCCGATCTGTTTGGCGTATTCGGGGGTGAGCACGGCGCCGCCCACGATAATCTTGACGCCCGGCACCTCGGCATGAAGCAGTTTGATGGTCTCCTCCATGGCGACGACCGTGGTGGTCATAAGCGCCGAGAGGCCGACGAGCTTAATGTCACGCTCCTGCACGGTCTTGAGCACCTCCTGCGGATCGACATCGCGACCCAGATCAAAGACGGTGTAGCCGTAGTTGTCGAGCAGCATCTTGACGATATTCTTACCGATGTCGTGGATGTCGCCCTTGACGGTGGCCACGCAGATCTTGCCCTTGTCGGCAATCTCACCGGCGGGCATCAGGCGCTTGATGGTGTCGAAGCCCACACGCGCGGCCTCGGCCGAGGCCATAAGCTGCGGCAAGAAGAACTTGCCCTGGTCAAAGAGGACGCCAACCTCATCGAGGGCGGGGATAAAGTGGTTGTTGATGAGGTCCATGGCGTCGTGGTCGGCCAGCAGGCGTTCGGTCTCGGCCGCGATCTCGCCCTTGCGGCCCGAGACGACCATGTGGCGGATGGGGGCGTCATCGGCGCTTGCGGTGGTGCTTGCGGCAGTCGCGGCAGCGCTCGACGCCATCCATTTTTCAGAGATTGTCGGCTGCATCGCCGGGGACGATACGGTCATGTGCGCAGTCCGTACGGTGGACGATACGATCGTGCTGATGGACAAGATCCGCAAGCTGATTGCGGGATGAGGTAAGGTGGGTTCACGCATTTTTTGCGGGAACCGCTGATAAGGAGGAACGGAAAGCGGATGCTTTATCATTTACGAGTGAAAAATCTGGCTCTGATCGATTCGGCGGAGGTGGAGATCGGGGACGGACTCAACATTCTGACCGG
>URTW01000003.1 GCA_900550815.1 uncultured Collinsella sp. | reverse complement strand
GGACATGGTGTGGGGCTGTGTGATGCACGCGGCTCGGGTGGGAGCTGGGAGCGCGGCGGTCATTGCCGTATTGGGCTTGAGCGGATGCGCGTTCATCCCACTGTCCACGTTCACGACACCCACGATTGACCAGATCGAGCGCGAGACCGTTACCCCTACGGTGTCGGACGATGCCCTGGTCACTCCCGGCACCCTGACGGTTGCCCTCGATACCTCCGATGCCCCGCAGGCCATGCAGGGCGCCGATGGCAACCTCACGGGCTACGCAGTTGACGCTGCCCGCGCCCTTGCAAGTCGCATGGGCCTTAAGGTCGCCTTTGTCGATGCGTCCTCGGCAGGTTCCGCGCTCGGCGACAAAAAGGCTGATATCTTTATCGGCGAGATTAACTCCACGGACGGGGACATTAGCTCGCTCGGCACCTGCCTGTACGATGCCACTTCCGTGTTCGGTAAAACTAGTGATGGTGGGTCGCTAAGCGTTTCCACCGATACCCTTAACACGTCTACCCTGGGTGTCCAGATGTCCTCGGCCTCGCAGGAGGCGCTTGCCAAGCAGAGCATTACCGCCAACCAAAAGACCTACTCCAACATCAACGAGTGCTTTGAGGCGCTCGAGTCCGGCGAGGTCGACTATGTGATCTGCGACTCCACAGCCGGCGGCTACCTTGCACGCCTGATGAGCGATATCTCCTATGTCGGCGCGCTCGAGGCGCCCTCGACGCTTGGTGTTGCGGGCCTCTCGTCCAATGACGAACTGTGCCGTGCCGTGAGCGATGCCCTCGACGGCATCACGGTCGACGGTACGCTCGAGGCAGTCCACTGCGTCTGGTATGGCAGGACGCCCTACGACCTCACCACTAAGACGGTTTCGGGCGCTAACGTGCAGCCGGGCGACTCTGAGTCCTGTGAGACCACGTCCTCCGGCAGCGAGTCCTCCGATTCCAACAATGAGACCGCATCCTCCGAGGACAAATCGTCCAGCCAAGAAGGCACCATCACCGACGACGACATTAACAAGCTCAATAGCTAGTTATTACTAGGGGTGGCGTCTCCTATGCGCTAGGAGAGACGCCTCTTCACGGTTTCAACACGCATTGCCGGGCTTTCCCAACAGGGGAGCCCGGCTTTTTCATCCCAATAAAACCAGCAGGTCAAAGCCAATTTTCGGGACCAAATACAAAGTCGCCGTCGCCCTCCTATAGCGCACTTTGCCACAGAAAAGTGCGAGACTTCGGTATGCGGTATCAAGCAATCGTTATTCGGGTCTTTGGGAATCCGCGTGATTAAATGCACGGCAATGGGTACATAGCCAGTACAGTAAGTCCCCGAGGCAGATTGGAGCCACGTATGGATATCAAGGTTTCTGGACGCAAGACGACGGTAACCGATGCTCTGCGTGCGCATGTGGATGAGAAGATCGGCGAGGCGCTCAAGGTTTTCGATATCGAGCCCATGACGGTCGACGTTGTACTTCGCTATGAGAAGAACCCCTCGAACCCCAACCCGGCAATCGTCGAGGTTACGGTTCGCGCCCGCGGTTCGGTGATTCGCGTTGCCGAGCACGGCGCAGATATGTATGCTGCCATCGACCTCTCCGCCGATAAGGTCACCCGTCAGCTGCGCAAGTTCAAGACCAAGGTCGTGGACAACCGCCAGGGTGGTGCCAGCGCCGCGGATGTCGCACCGGTCGAGCGCGTCGAGGATCTGGCCGACCTGCTGCTGCCCGAGGAGGAGGACGACCTGCTCGTCCGCGAGAAGGTCATCGATGTCACCCCGATGACTGAGGAGCAGGCGCTGGTGCAGACCGATCTGCTCGGCCACGACTTCTACGTGTTCGAGAACGCGACGACCGGCCTTATCAATGTGGTGTATCACCGTAAGAATGGTGGATATGGCATCATCAAGCCCCGCATCGAAACACTTGACGAGTAAAATACGTTAACTTGCATGAGTTAACGGTTGGCGGCCATCCCATGCGGGTGGCCGCCTTTTTACGTAAGGAGTCGCTTTGATGGACAAGGCCGCATCCGCCGGTCATTCGGACCGTTGCCGCATCGTCGTCGATACCTGCTGCGACTTTAGCCCCGAGGTCGCCGCGAACCTCGATGTCGATATCCTGGGTTTCCCCTTCATTATCGATGGCGAGGAGCGCACGGATGACATCTGGTCGAGCATCACACCCAAGGAGTTCTACGATCGCATGCGCGCCGGCGCTCGCGTGTCTACCTCCGCCGTGTCGCTCGGTCGCTATATCGAGTTCTTTACCGAGTGCGCCAAAGAGGGCACGCCCACGGTCTACCTGTGCTTTACCTCGGCGCTGTCGTCGAGCTACAACTCCGCGTGCCAGGCGGCAGATGCCGTGCGCGCCGAGTATCCCAACTTTGAGCTCTACGTGGTCGACAACGCTCTGCCCTGCGCGACCGGCGCGCTCTTGGCGCTCGAGGCCGTGCGTCAGCGTTCGGCGGGACTGACCGCCAAGCAGCTGGTCGATTGGGCAAACGAGGCAAAGACCTACGTCCACGGCTACTTTACGCTCGAGAGCTTCGACGCACTGGCTGCCGGCGGCCGCATTCCGCCCGCGGCGGCGCAGCTCACGGCAAAGCTCGATGTCAAGCCCGAACTCTCCTACGACCTTGCCGGCTCGCTGTCGCTGATCGGTGTCAACCGCGGCCGCAAGAAGGCGCTCAAGTCCATCCTCAAGTCGTTCCGCGAGAACTACGTGCCCGACCGCACCATGCCCATCGCCATCATGACGGCCGATGCCGAAAAGGACGGTGACTGGCTCGAAGCCGCCATCCGCAAGGAGGAGGGCTGCGCCGACGTCACGATCATTCGCAGCTCCGTGGGCCCCACCATTGGCTCGCACGTGGGCCCCGGCATGGTGGCCTGCGCGTTTTGGGGTAAGAACCGCGCCGACAAGGCGTCGCTTTCCGACCGCATCGCCCGTCGCGTGCGCGGCCAGTAGGCAAGTAACGCGGCCGTAATCGATCCCAACTCACAGCCCAAACGCTGGCACCGAGTATTCAACCTGGTAACAACACCCAACCCAAAAGGAAAGGTTTCATGGCAAACAAGCTCTCCGTCGCATTCATCGGCACCGGAATCATGGGTGCCCCCATCGCCGGCCACATTCTGGACGCCGGCTATCCCGTCACGGTCAACAACCGCACCAAGTCCAAGGCCGCCACGCTTATCGAGCGCGGTGCCGCTTGGGCCGATACGCCGGCAGATGCCGTGGCGAACGCCGACGTCGTCTTTACCATGGTGGGCTATCCCTCCGAGGTCGAGGAGCTCTACCTGGCGGGCGACGGCCTGCTCGCGTGCACTAAGCCCGGCGCGGTCCTGATCGACCTCACCACGAACTCGCCCGAGCTGGCGCGCGACATTGCCGAGGCTGCCCAGGTTTCCGGCCGCATGGCGTTTGACTGCCCCGTCACCGGCGGCGAGTCGGGAGCTATCGCCGGCACGCTTGCGGCTATCGTGGGCGCCACCGAGAACGATATCGCTCCGGTTCGCGATATCCTTTCCACCTTTGCGGCCAACATCTGCTGCTTCGACGGCGCCGGCAAGGGCCAGGCTGCCAAGCTCGCCAACCAGGTGTCGCTGGGCGCCTGCATGGTCGGCATGGCAGCCGCCATGGCATTTGCCGAGCTGAGCGGCCTCGATCTGGAGAAGACCCGCCAGATGATCCTGGGCGGTACCGGCAAGTCCGGCGCCATGGAGAGCCTGGCCCCCAAGGCGCTCGACGGCGACTACAAGCCCGGCTTTATGGTCGAGCACTTCATCAAGGACCTGCGCTTGGCGCTCGCCTATGCCGACGACCGCGAGCTCGCGCTGCCCGGCGCCGACGTGGCCTTTACGCTCTACGACATGCTCGACGCCATCGGTGGTGCCAAGCTGGGCACCCAGGCCAACCCGGTCCTCTATAACGAGGAGGCCGACGCCCTCGCCGCCGGTCTGGACTGGTCGCAGTACCGTCCCGAGGAGCATGGCGCTCACGAGGACGGCTGCGGGTGCGGCGAGCACGGCGACGACCATGAGTGCGGTTGCGGTCACCATCACGGCGAGGACCACGAGTGCTGCGGCGGCCACGGCCATGACGACGGCCATGAGTGCTGCTGCGGCCACCATCACGGGGAGTAGCGCCCATGAGCTGGACGTTCGTGGTACTAGCGCTGGTGCTCTTTCTCTTTGCGATCTACATTGGCTTTTTGTGCGGCCAGTGGGCCTGCGAAAAGCGCGTGATCACCAAGCGCGACTACTGGATTGCCAACTTTGCAGGCGCGGCGGCAGTCGTCCTGCTGACCTGGGTGTTCTCACTGTTCCCGCTGGTGCAGTTTGCGCCGATCGGCTGGCTCGGCGGCTTTATCGCCGGCCTTAAGATGAGCTTTGGCGAGTCCGTCGGTCCGTGGCGCAAGCACGACGAGGTCTTTAACGTCAACAAGGCTCATCGCGCCGCCGCCGACGCGGGCGACGCTGAGGAACGCCGCCGTGCGCGTCGCAATGGCGCGGCCGACCGACAGCTCATCTCGGTCACCGATGACAGCAAGGGTGCTGGCAAGCACGCTAAGAAATAGTAAGAAGAGGTAACTATGGCAGAAAACAAAGACGAACAGCTCACCGACGAGGAGCTGGCACAGCTTCAGCTGGCAGAGGAGAACGAGAACGCCGTCGACCGTCTGGTCAAGGAGCTCGGCTGCCCCACGCGCCGCATCCGCCAGTTTGCCGCCCGCGTGCTGCACCTGCTTGCCGAGCGCGATCCGCAGCGTGTCGTGCCCTGCGTGCCCGCGCTGATCGAGGCGCGCGACCGCCCCGAGGCGCAAACCCGCTGGGAGGCTCTCGATGCCCTGGCGGCGCTCGCCACCACCTGCCCCGAGCAGCTGGGCGATGCCTTTGAGGGCGCCGAGACCGCGCTGTTCGACGAGATTTCCTCCACGCTGCGCTACGCCGCCTTCCGCCTGCTGTGCGTGTGGGGCGCCACGAGCGTCGAGCGTTCGCGCGAGGCTTGGCCCATCCTGGACGAGGCCATCCAGTGCTACCACGGCGACCTCGAGTATCGCGACATGCTCGGTTGCCTGTACGAGTTTGGCCAGGGCGAGATTGACGCCGAGGTCGCCGAGAAGCTCGCGCTGCGCCTTAAGTTCGATGCCGAGAACGGCAAGGGCAGCTATCTCAAGGCCCGTTCGAGCGAGATTTGCGAAATGCTTGTTAAACGTTTTGGCCTGGATCTCTCCAAAAAGAAGAAGCGTGCTAGCGTAAAAAAATCTGACGACGCCGAAGACGAGGAGTAACAGATTATGGCGCACGATGTAGTCCTGATTCCTGGTGACGGTATCGGTCCCGAGATCACCCAGGCCATGCGCCGCGTGGTCGAGGCCACCGGTGTCCAGATCAACTGGAACGTCCAGGAGGCCGGTGCCGGCGTCATGGACGAGTTTGGCACGCCGCTTCCCCAGCACGTGCTCGACGCGGTTGCCGAGACCAAGGTTGCCATCAAGGGGCCCATCACCACGCCGGTCGGCACGGGTTTCCGCAGCGTCAACGTGGCACTGCGCAAGCACTTCGACCTGTACGCCTGCGTGCGCCCCTGCCTGTCGCAGCCGGGCGACGGCTCGCGCTTCCGCGACGTCGACCTGGTCATCGTGCGCGAGAACACCGAGGACCTCTACGCCGGCATCGAGTTCGATGAGGGCGCTGCCGAGGTTGAGGAGCTCTCGCAGCTTGTCGAGCGCTCGGGTCAGAAGACCTTCGCCGCTGATTCCGCCATTTCAATCAAGCCGATCTCCATCGCCAAGAGCCGCCGCATTGTGGAGTATGCCTTTGAGTATGCCCGCCGCTGCGGCCGCAAAAAGGTGACGGCCGTGCATAAGGCCAACATCATGAAGGCGACCGACGGCCTGTTCCTGCGCGTGGCGCGCGAGGTGGCCGCCAACTATCCCGATATCGAGTTCAACGACAAGATCGTCGACGCCACCTGCATGGGCCTGGTTCAGAACCCCAACGACTTCGATGTCCTGGTGCTGCCTAACCTGTACGGCGACATCGTGAGCGACCTGTGCGCCGGCCTGGTGGGCGGCTTAGGGATGGCCCCCGGCTCCAACATCGGTGCCGATTGCGCCATCTTTGAGGCTACGCACGGCTCCGCGCCCGATATCGCTGGCCAGGATATCGCTAACCCCACGGCCGAGATTCTGTCTGCGGCTATGATGCTCGATCACCTGGGCGAGAACGATGCGGCCAATCGCATTCGCGCCGCCGTTTCTGCCACGCTCGACGAGGGTGAGCAGGTTACCGGCGACGTGCGTCGTGCCCAGACCGGTTCCGTCGAGGGCGCGGTGGGCACACAGGCCTTTGCCGATGCCGTTATCGCGCACCTGGTCTAAGGTATGCACGCTGCAAACGCCTAAATAGTACTTAAGTGTTTGCGTATAACCTAAGAATCAATACGCCCGGCGCTCTGTCGGGCGTATTCTATTGGGGACTATGTTTCCTAACAAGGAGTAATTGATATGGGTCTGATTCAAAAGAAGGACGAGAAGGACGAGATCGACGGCATCCAGATCATCGAGCGCGGCGAAGGCCCCGACGGTGATGAGGACGAGAAGATCGACCTGGTCGCCGGCACGTCTGCCGAACATATTGCCGCCGGCACGACCGCCGAGGAGGAGGACGCTCGCCTGGAGGCAAAGATCGCCGCGGATGCAGCTGACGAGAACCTCATGCCCAAGGAACAGGACGAGGACGACGACTCCGACGTGGACGACCACGCTTGCAAGCACAAGAAGACGATGATTGCCGCCTTTGTGGTCGCCGTCGTGATTGCTGCCGTGGTCGGCTTCTTTATTGGCAACGGTGGTTTTGGCGGCAAGGGCGTCGGCTCGTCGACCCTGACCGAGGATCAGCTCGATTCGACTGTGGCAAGCTATAGCTACAACGGCAAGAAGAGCGACATCACCGCGCGTGAGGCCATCGAGAGCCAGTACAGTCTCGACACCGTCAAGGACGACGACGGCAACTACACCGCTCCGTCTGCCGACGTTATCCTGTCCTACGTGCGCAACCAGATTCTGCTGGACGCTGCCGAGGACGAGGGCATTACCGTCTCTTCCAAGGAAATGAAGCAGTACGCCGAGGATTCCATCGGCACCTCCGACTACAAGACCATGGCCACGCAGTACGGCGTGTCCAAGGACCAGGCCAAGCAGATCGTCCGCCAGTCCGCGACGCTGCAGAAGCTCTATAAGAAGAAGGTCGGCGACAGCTCCGCAAGCATGCCGACCGCCCCGACCGAGCCTGCTGACGGCAACGAGGAGACCGCGAGCAAGGACTACGCCGACTACATCATCAACCTTGCCGGCGATGAGTGGGATAGCGAGAAGGGCGCCTGGAAGGACGCCGATAGCACCTACGCCAAGGCCTTCGCTGACGATGCCTTTACGGCCGATAGCGCTACCTATAAGCAAGCCATGACCGCCTATTACACTGCTTATCAGCAGTATTCCTCGCAGGCTTCGAGCGCCAGCTCCAAGTGGACCGAGTATGCGAACGGCCTCTACGCCAAGGCCAACATCAGCATCTACGGCCTGTTTGCGTAAGGTTTGCCTGCACTACTGCGCGCTAACCGATCTACCTGATTGAGCCCGCTAGAACGGACAACGTTCTAGCGGGCTTTTTGCGTTGAGGGCGTGATTGACGGCTTAATTATGACTATTCATCTTTAAGCCCAAAAAGGCTATCGGCTTCATCGTCGGATATATATTCCAGTACATCGCCTGGTTGGCAGTCGAGTGCCCGGCATATCGCGTCAAGAGTTGAAAAACGTATGGCAGAAACCTTGCCCGTCTTAATGCGTGACATATTGACCTGGGAGATGCCCACGCGTTCCGCAAGCTCTTTGGATGAGATCTTGCGTTCGGCGAGCATGCGGTCAAGCCGCAGAATAATCATGGATTTCCCCTAGAGCAACTCGTCATCTTGCTTTTGCAGGATATACCCGTAGCGGAAGATGCTGGCAATCAGGCAAATAATCAGGCCTGCAAAGAGCATGGAGGGCTCGAATAACTGGCCGACGAACGCATCCGTAAAGCTGCCGCCAAATCCTGAGAGTATCATTCCCGTGATTACGGCGCCAAGAAGCCTCACGGCAACGCCGCCGATAAGGAATAAATGTCCTACTCGACGAAGTGTCTGGTTACATTCAAGGTCAAAGGGCCTGCCTTCCTTTTCAATGTTGAGGAAAAGCCTGCGCACGCTTATCGCGATGGTAAGCGCGAGGCATGTCATCAAGAGGCTCCCTATGGCAGTGTGACCATCGTGTGCGACGAGCATAAGTGGGGCCTGCGCATCGGTACCGACGATAGCAAGGCACGGCCCTTCGCCGGCTTGAAGTTCTACGGATTGGAGACACGAGCCTTGGGAGAGGCCAGGCAATATGAGTAGAAGGTCAATCGCAATGACTGCGAGGAGCCCCAGAGCGAGCGCGGTGGTAATGCAGATCGTGGCCCATTTGCAGATGCGAGCGAGCTTCCTCAGTTTGGCTACCGTCTGTTCGCGGCTGATGGTTTCATTCGATATAGATTCGTTTCGATGGACCATAACCCCTCCAATCGGCGTTTTGGATGATACTTGTATCTTATCAGAATTAATGACAAACGATAAATAATTACGGATACTAAGTATGTAATGATTGAAAACGATTAGCGTGAGCTATTAGCTCATTTTGGATGCCGGAGTTTGGCGCGTGGGGGATAAGGACAAATGCCAAAATTTCCTGTGATCGCGCAAGCGCTCCATCGGGTTCCCCTAATTCATATGGGAAAACAGCTGCAAACGATTGCAAGTAACCGGTGAACGGTCGAAAACTACCGTTCACCGATAATCTCAAAACTGGTTCTAACTGGTATTAAGTCAAAAAGACCAATTCACATATCTTCACAATGACCTGCAATTTTTCTACACGCTATTTTTAGCCGCCCTACGTTGTTTAGACACAGGAAAAGATCAGATTTTTTGCCAAAGCATTTCGAAACGGTTTCAAAACCGCAGGTAGAAGTGTTAACGACCGGTAAACGGTCGATTTATCACCGTGAGCGGTGCAAAAACGTTTTACCGTATGAATCAACGAAAGCGACCTCTTCTGGGGTGATATAGTGACAACAACACGTCACGTGGTTACTACCAGTTTAGAAACCACTGGTCTTCAAAGAACGCTTTCTAAGAAGCTTTAAGGGCGAGCGCCCGCTGGCTTCCGAAAATCATCGGACTCAGATCGTACACACCTTCGGAAGGGAAATTTGAATGGTTGGCTTTATTCTTACCGGTCATGGACAGTTCGCACCCGGTCTTGCAAGCGCTATCGCTATGGTTGCCGGCGACCAGCCTGCTTTTACCGTCGTTCCTTTTGAGGGCGACCAGGCTGCATCCTACGGTGAGGATCTCCGCGCCGCTATTACCGCCATGCGCGAGGAGTGCGATGGCGTGCTTGTCTTTACCGACCTGCTTGGCGGCACCCCGTTCAACCAGTCGATGATGATTGCCCAGGATGTCGACAACGTCGAGGTTCTGACTGGCACCAACCTTCCCATGGTTATTGAGCTTCTGTTCCTCCGCGGCAATGCCACGCTCGCCGAGCTTGGCGAGCAGGCCGTGACCGTTGGCCAGACGGGCGTCACCGCCCAGACGGTCGCATCCGTTGCCGGCTCCGAGGAAGAGGATATCTTCGGCGACGAGGACGGCATTTAATGGCCGATTTCGGAGCCAGCGTCTTGAGCTCCTCGGTCGCCCTTTTAGGCCTGCTTGTCATCATGGGCTTGATTTACACCATCTGGTCGCAAATCAACATGAAGAAGAAGCAGAAGTACTTCAAGGAGCTGCACACCGAGCTCAAGCCGGGTCAGGAGGTTCTTTTTGCCGGCGGTATCTACGGAACCGTAAAAGGCATCGAAGGCGAAAAGGTCCAGATTAAAGTCCGATCCGGAGCCGTCGTAGATGTTTCGCGTTACGCGATTCAGGAGATCAAGTAACTGTCGTCAGCAAATAACGAAAGGAAGCTGATTAACATGGCAGAACCCAACATTCTTCTTACCCGCATCGATAACCGACTGGTTCATGGTCAGGTTGCCACCCAGTGGAACTCCACTCTGGGCTCCAACCTCATCCTCGTCGCCAACGACGACGTGGCGACCAACACCATGCGCCAGAACCTCATGAAGATGGCCGCTCCCGCCGGCGTCGCTACGCGTTTCTTCTCCCTGCAGAAGACCATCGACGTCATTGGCAAGGCGAGCCCGCGCCAGAAGATCTTCATCGTGGCCGAAACACCGGAAGACGTGCTTACGCTCGTCAAGGGCGGTGTGCCTATAAAGAAGGTAAACATCGGCAACATGCACATGTCGGAAGGAAAGCGCCAAGTCGCCACCTCCGTCGCAGTTAACGACGAGGATGTCGCTGCGTTTAAAGAGCTGCAGGAATTGGGGGTGGAGTTGGAGATCAGGCGCGTTCCGAGCACGCCTGTTGAGGACACGAGCAAGCTCTTCTCGTAATCCTCGTGATCCACGTTGTCAGGAGTGAAACCCTGACGTTCTGTACGTGATATCCAAAGTGCGTACATTCATTTTGAAAGGAGGAGCAAGATGGAATACTCGATCATCCAGATCGCTCTGGTCTTCGTCGTCACGTTCATCGCGGCAATCGACCAGTTTGACTTCCTCGAGTCTCTCTATCAGCCCATCGTCACCGGCGCCGTCATCGGTCTTATCCTTGGCGACCTCAACACCGGTCTTCTCGTGGGTGGTACTTATCAGCTCATGACGATCGGCAACATGCCGATCGGAGGCGCTCAGCCGCCTAACGCCGTCATTGGCGGCATCATGGCAGCCATTCTCGCTATCGCTACGGGTCTCGAGCCCAACGCGGCAGTCGGCCTCGCCATTCCGTTCGCCCTGCTCGGCCAGCTTGGCGTTACCCTGGTCTTCACGCTTATGTCCCCGCTTATGTCCACGGCCGATAACATGGCTCATAACGCGGACACCAAGGGCATCGAGCGCCTGAACTACTTCGCCATGGCCCTGCTCGGCCTGATCTTCGCTGTCGTCGTCACCCTGTTCTTCATCGCTGGCGCTACCATTGGTCAGACCATCGCTTCCGCCATCCCGACTTGGCTGCAGACCGGTCTGTCCGCTGCAGGCGGCATGATGCGCTTCGTCGGCTTCGCCGTCCTGCTCAAGGTTATGATGAACCGCGATATGTGGGGCTTCTTCCTCATGGGCTTTGGCCTCGCGCTCATCACCGTTGCCAACGATTCTCTGGCAACCCCTGCTCTGCTCATCCTCGCTCTCATCGGCTTCGGCATCGCTTTCTGGGACTTCCAGCAGCAGACCGAGCTGAAGGGTGCAGCTGTTTCTGACGGAGGTGACTTCGAAGATGGCATCTAATGAGTATGTGATCCCGGAGCACTACGAGGATCTCACTCCTGCTCCGCAGCTCGACCAGAAGACCCTCAACAAGATGGCTTGGCGCTCCTGCTTCCTGCAGGCATCGTTCAACTACGAGCGCATGCAGGCCGCTGGCTGGCTTTACTCCATCATCCCCGGTCTGGAGAAGATCCACACCAACAAGAACGACCTCGCGGCTTCCATGCGCCACAACCTGGAGTTCTTCAACACCCACCCGTTCCTCGTCACCTTTGTTATGGGCATCGTGCTTTCGCTCGAGCAGAACAAGGGTGACATCCCCACGATCCGCGCCGTCCGCGTCGCCGCAATGGGCCCGCTCGGTGGTATCGGTGACGCCCTGTTCTGGCTGACGCTCGTGCCTATCACGGCCGGCATCACCTCCAACATGGCCATCAACGGCAACGCCGCTGCACCGATCATCTTCCTGGTGATCTTCAACGCCGTCCAGTTCGCTCTGCGCTTCTGGCTCATGAACTGGTCCTACAAGCTTGGCACCAGCGCCATTGACGCTCTGACCGCCAACATGCAGGCCTTCACGCGTGCCGCTTCCATCATGGGCGTCTTCGTCGTCGGTTGCCTGGTCGTCACCATGGGTGGCACCCAGATCAACCTCCAGATTCCCAACGGCACCACCCGTGGCCTCTCCGCTACTACCGTGATCGTCTCCGAGAAGGAGGCCGAGAACTTCACCGGTATGGAGGGCATCGATACCGAGACCGCTGAGGCCGGTACCATCGCCATGACCGATGAGGACGGCAACGCCCTCACCGCCACCGATGCCGACGGCAACGAGGTCAAGTGCGGCGTCGCCGATCTGGGCAACGGCATGGAGTCCGTGACCTACGCTACCGTCACCGAGGATCCGGTCAACTTCTCTGTTGCCGACACCCTCAACACCATCGTCCCGAAGCTCGTCCCGCTTATGCTTACGCTGCTGCTTTACTACATGTTCGCTAAGCACAGCTGGACCCCGACCAAGGGCATTCTCCTGCTCTTCGTCCTTGGCATCCTGGGCGCTGGCCCGCTTGGTCTCTGGCCGAGCATCTGGTAAGGCTCTAGCTTGAGGGGTGTGTCCCTACGCGGCTCACACCCCGACCCCTTAAGCCATGTGTATGTTAAAAGCCGCGTGCTCGAAAGAGCGCGCGGCTTTTGTTTTCTTGTTGATTCGGGCGTGGCAGACAGATAATGCTAAACACCCTAGGTAGTAGCCGAGTTTGAGAAAATGGGAGGATAGGATGGCGATCGGAGCGCGTAAGCAACCGCTGTACGATCAGCTGGTCGATATTCTGACCGAAAAGATCGACCATGAATATCGCGCCGGTGACATGATTCCTTCCGAGCGCGAACTTTCGGAGCGCTATGGTCTCTCGCGCACTACGGTACGCCTGGCTCTGCAGGAACTGGAGCGTTTAGGATTGGTGGTTCGGCAGCACGGTCGCGGTACCTTTGTGACCGACCGTTCGGCAAAGGCAACCAATCTTATGCAGTCCTACAGCTTTACCGAGCAGATGCGCGCGATGGGTCGCGCCCCAGAGACCACGATTCTTGAGTTTTGCGAGATGGAGGCCGATAAAAATCTGGCCGAGCATATGGGATTGCGTATCGGTGATCGCATTTTTAAGCTCAAGCGCCTTCGTTCTGCCGACAACATGCCCATGATGGTCGAACGCAGCTATCTACCAGTTCGTCAATTTCTGTCCCTAAAGCGACCGCTGCTGGAGCGTAAGCCGCTTTACGATGTGATTGAGCAAGACTTTCAGCAAAAGATTCGCGTGGCCGAAGAGGAGTTCTATGCGAGCATAGCCCGTCCCACCGATGCCCACCTTTTGGGAATTGTCGAGGGTTCGCCCGTGCTTGATTTGGTCAGGACTACGTATAACGAGTCAAACGAGGTTGTGGAGTATACACTCTCGGTTGCTCGTGCCGATCAGTTTAAATACAAGGTTTATCACCAGCGTAGCAACTAGTGTCCGCATCGTATCCATATGGTGATTCTTTGCATTTAACTGGTTACTACCAGATAACCAACCGAAGTGTATAATTGCACGTCAGAGGATTACTTCTAGAGAGAGGTATTAGAAATGTTCGAGAAGAGTGTCGAGGAGCTCACCGAGCTCGGCGCCCAGATCACCACGGCCGAAATTGCTCAGCAGCCCGAGCTTTGGCGTGATACGCTCAACATCTATCGCGAGAACAAGGAGGCCATTGAGGCCTTTCTGGCCGAGGCTCGCGCTATGGGCGAGGGCCGTCTGTCCGTTGTCTTCACCGGTGCCGGTACGTCCGACTACGTCGGCGATACCTGCGCCCCGTACCTGCGTCACGCTGGCAACACTGATCTCTACGACTTTAAGCCCATCGCCACGACCGACATCGTGAGCGCCCCGCGCGACTTCCTACGCGCCGAGGATCCCACGCTCGTGGTTTCCTTTGCCCGCTCTGGCAACAGCCCCGAGAGCCTTGCTGCCGTTGCCGTTGCCAAGGAGCTCGTCCACAACGTCAAGTTCCTCAACATCACCTGCGCTCCCGAGGGCAAGCTCGCCGTCGAGTCTGCCGATGATCCTAACGCGCTGACGCTGCTCATTCCGCGCGCCAACGACAAGGGCTTCGCCATGACCGGTTCTTATTCCTGCATGACCCTGCTCTCCACCCTTATTTTCGACACTGCTTCTGACGAGCAGAAGGCCGAGTGGGTCGAGACCATCGCCAAGATGGGCGAGGAGGTCATCTCCCGTGAGCCTGAGATCGCCGATTACCTGGCTGGCGACTTCAACCGCGTGACCTACTTGGGTTCTGGCTCCTTCGGTGGCCTTGCCCAGGAGAGCCAGCTCAAGATCCTCGAGCTCGCTCACGGTCTGGTCGCTACTTCCTACGACACCTCCATGGGCTATCGTCACGGACCTAAGTCCTTCGTCGACGATAAGACGCTCGTCTTCGTGTTCGTCAACAACGACGCCTACACCCGTCAGTACGACATCGACATCCTCAACGAGATCGGTGGCGACGAGATCGCTCAGCACACCATCGCCGTTCAGCAGGAAGGTGCCACCGTCTATGAGGGTGAGTCCTTCACCTTTAAGGGTTACGAGGCACTTCCCGAGGGTTACCTTGCTCTGCCGTTCGTGATGTTTGCCCAGGCTATCAGCCTGCTCAACTCCGTCCGCGTGGGCAACACGCCCGATACGCCGAGCCCCACCGGCACGGTCAACCGCGTGGTTAAGGGCGTGACGATTCACCCCTTCACCGCTTAATCGCGTCCCCCTGTAAGGGCGCCCGTCCGCTCATAACGGCGGGCGGGCGCTTTTTGTTTTTACATGGACCGGGTATAAGCATTACCAAAGTCAACTGCTTTAGAAGCAAGGAGTGCATATGAGCACGTACGCAATTAAGGCTGACAAGTTCTTCTTGCCGGCAGGCCCGCAACTGGGCGGCTATCTTATGGTCGAGGACGGCGTCTTTGGCGCCTGGCAGGCCGACGAGCCCTCTTGCGAGATTAAGGACTACACGGGATCGTGGATCGCACCGGGTATGGTCGATACTCACATCCATGGCTTCTACAACCACTCAACTACCGATAACGATCCCGAGGGCATCGATATCAGCTCGACCGAGCTCGCCCGTCGCGGTACCACCAGCTGGCTGCCCACGACGTTCACCGATGGCGTCGAACAGATCAAGGACGCCTGCGCTGCTATCGCCACGGCGGACGCGGGCCGCGGCCCCGACTTCTGCGGTGCCCGCATTCAGGGCATCTACCTGGAGGGCCCCTTCTTTACCATGAAGCACGTGGGCGCGCAGAACCCCGCTTATCTTATCGATCCCTCCGAGGAGGTCTTCGATCAGTGGCAGGAGGCTGCGGGTGGTCGCATCGTTAAGAGCGCAATGGCGGCCGAGCGCGACGGTGCCGCTGCTTATGCGGCTGCTCTGAACGCCAAGGGCGTGGTGACCAGCATCGGTCACTCCGACGCCACCTACGATGAGTGCATCGCCGCTATCAATGCCGGTGCCAGCTGCTTTACGCATACCTATAACGGCCAGCGCGGTCTGCATCACCGTGAGCCCGGTGTCGTGGGTGCTGCCATGTCTACGCCCGAGACCTACGCCGAGATCATCTGTGACGGCAAGCACGTAAACCCTGCCGCCATCAAGGCGCTGCTGCAGGCAAAGGGCTGGCAGCACACGGTACTCATCACCGACTGCCTGGGTTGCGGCGGCATGCCCGAGGGCAGCTACACCAGTGGCGGCATGGACGTCATCATGAAGGACAACCTGTGCTGGCTCGCCGACGGCAAGAGCATTGCCGGCTCGGTGCTCACGCTTGCCCAGGGCGTCAAGAACATCGTCGACTGGGGCATCGCCAGCGCCGATATCGCCATTCGCATGGCAACTGAGGTGCCGGCACGCTCCGCGCACATCGAGGATAAGTGCGGCAGCATCATGCCGGGTCGCGACGCCGACTTTGTCGTGTTCGACCATGAGCTCACCCTCGTCGAGACGTATGTTGGCGGCCAGAGCGTCGGCAACGCCTTTACCGAGTAACGATAGAAAAAGACGGCGGGCCCGAATCTGCTCGGACCCGCCGTATGGGTTAAACGCTCAAAAGCACCTTAACAGTTACAGCTTGTTAGCGATCTTCTTTGCCGTGCGCTTGACGCCGGCCACAAGACCCCCCGCGGGATGCTCCTTTTCGTATGCTAGACGCTTCTCGCGCTTGGCGTACTCTTCGACGATGATGTCGCCATACTCGCCTTCGATCTTGTCGAAGAAGTCGACGGCGCCCTTAATTTCCTCAGCGGTCGGGTGTCCCTTCTGGACGCCGCCGGTAATCTTGAACGGACCCCATGTGTCAAATCCGGGGCAGCCGTAGACACCCATAAAGATGGCCTGCCTCATGCGGCAGATGCCATCGATATCCTTGCCGTACCACTTGTTTTTGCCACCGTAGGTCATAAGGCCAAACACCTTGTCCTGCGGCTGCAGCACGTTCGTGAGCACGCGCGCCATATCTTTGTCGATCTCGGAGTAATAAATGCCCGTGGCGACGCCGATCAGATGGTATTCGTGCAGGTCGGGGTACTCGTTTTTACCGAGTGACTTCACGTCGAGGGTGTCGATTTCGGGGTGCGCCTCGACGATGGCGTCCACGAGCTTTTTCGTATTGCCGTGGTGGCGTGAGGCATAAAGGATGATGGTTCGCATAAGAAGGCCTTTCAGCTGTAATTGCATCAATGTCTGTATGGTACCCCGTTGCATGCCTGGGAAACCGGACGCATCGATGAACGTGCGGGTTTGTCCTTTGGTCAGGGCCGAGACGGGTTCTTGCGAGCAAAAAGCAGTTGTTCGAAAGGATGGGCAATGGAATACGCTCTCTCCAACGATTCGATTTCTATCAAGGTCTCCACGGCCGGCGGCTCGTTTACCTCGATTGAGGCTGGAGGTCGCGAGTACTTGTGGCAGGGCGATCCCGCCGTGTGGTCCGGCCAGGCACCAATTTGCTTCCCGATTTGCGGAGGCTTGCGCGACAACAGCGCCATGACGTTTGCCGGGCATCATGTAAAGCTCGCTCGCCACGGCTTTGCGCGCAAGCAGGAGTGGAAGCTGCTGAGCCAAAACGCGAACGAGCTGGCGATGTGCCTGGCTTCGGAGGATAACGCCGCGCTGCTGAGCGATTATCCGTATCCGTTTAAACTTGTCGCCCGCTATACGCTCGAGGATGCCGCCGTGCGTGTCTCCTATGAGGTTACCAACGAGGGCACCGAGGACATGCCTTTCTTTATCGGTGGACACCCCGGCTTTAGGTGTCCGCTCGACGAGGGTGAGTCCTATACGGACTACGAGTTGCGTTTTGAGAAAGACGAGGCTGCGGAGCTCTGCACCGCCGTTCCCTCGACCGGATTGATTGATGTGGACAGGCGCTCCAAGAACCCCATGGTGGGAAAGACGCTGCCTTTGTCGCATGAGCTCTTCGATTTTGCGGAGACCATCTTTGACGTGCTCGAGAGCCGTCAGGTCACGCTTTCCAAAAAGGGCGAGGACAAGGGCGTTCGCCTGAGCTTTGAGGGCTTCCCGTACCTCATTGTGTGGAGCAAGCCCGAGGGTGATTTTGTGGCAGTTGAACCCTGGGGCGGCCTCTCGACCTGTTCCGATGAGGATGACGTGCTTGAGCACAAGCGCGGCTGCCTTATCGCCAAGCCCAAAGAAACCATCGTGCGCTCGTTCACAATCGAGATTCTGTAGTCGCATGTAGCCAATTCGTTTTGCAAGGCATAAGGAGCCTGCGAGATAAGGAGCTAGAAATGATCCTCACCGTTACGATGAACCCGTCCGTCGATACGCGCTATCAGCTCGATGAGCTCATTATCGACGACGTCAACCGCGTGACGCCCGAAAAGACCGCCGGCGGTAAGGGCCTCAACGTGGCCCGCGTCCTGGGCCAGCTGGGCGACGATGTCGTGGCAACCGGCCTGCTTGGTGGTCATATGGGCGCCTATATGGCCGAGCTCATGGATGCCAACGGCACTAAGAATGATTTTGTGCCCATCAAGGGCGAGACTCGCATCTGTCTCAATATCCTTCATGCCGGCAACCAGACCGAGTTGCTCGAGAGCGGCCCGACGATTGCCCCCGAGGAACTCGATGCCTTTACCGCCAAGTTCGCCGAGCTTGCGAGCAAGGCCGATGTCGTTACCATCTCGGGTTCGCTGCCCCGCGGCGTCGAGGCGGACTACTACGCCAAGATCACGGGCATTGCCGAGAACGCCGGCGCCAAGGTGCTGCTCGATACCTCGGGTGCCTCGCTTGAGGCTGCGCTCAAGTCCGAGGTCAAGCCTGAGCTGGTTAAGCCTAACCTGACCGAAATTAACGGCCTTCTGGGCACGAGCTTTACCACCGACGATGTGGACGAGCTCCGTTCCGCGCTCGCCTCTGACGCCCGCTTCTCCGATATCCCCTGGGTCGTCGTATCCATGGGCGCTGCCGGCTCAGTTGGCTTCCACAATGGCCGTGCGTTCCGCGCCAAGACCCCCGATATCCCCGCCGTTAACGCTACGGGCTCTGGCGATTCGACCATTGCCGGCTTCGCACATGCGATTGCTGCCGGCGCCGACGACGAGACGGTGCTGCGTACCGCCAACACCTGCGGCAAGCTCAATGCCATGGATCCCATGACTGGCCACTTGGTTATGGATCGTTGGGACGAGGTTTACAACGGCGTTGTCGTGACCGAGCTGTAGGAGGTTGTGCTGCGGCCCCGGCATCGGTTGCTAGCTCATGTCGACGACAAGTGCAGTAGCATTATGCCGGGGCGCGACGCCGACGTTGTCGTGTTCAATCCCGACCTTACCCTGGTCGAGACGCATGTGGGTGGCAACAGCGTCGGTAATGCGTTTGCCGAGTAGCCGCCAAAGAAACGATCCGAGAGGGGATTTAGATGATTTACGGTGCATTGGGCGATATCGAGGAGTACCGTGGAATGCTCAAGGGTCTCGACGTGCTGATCGACTGGCTCGAGGAGAACGACCCGGCGCAGCTCGAGGTCGGCAGCCATCCGATTCTGGGCGACAAGGTCTTTGCGAACGTCATGGCTCCCACGACGCGTCCCGAAGCCGAGGCTCACTATGAGACGCATCAGCGCTATCACGACCTGCAGATCGACGTCGAGGGTCGCGAGGCCTTTAAGGTTGCCACGGGCAGCCTGACGCTGGTCCAGGAGTTCGACGAGAAGGACGACTACGATCTGGTCGATTCCGACGCCTCGATCGCCGGCGATCTTGCTGACGACAAGTTTGCGCTGTTTGTTGCCGGCGAGCCTCACATGCCCACGCTCGAGTTCCCGGGCGATGGCGCGCAGCCGGTCAAGAAGATTTGCTTTAAGCTGCTTGCAGATGCTTACTGGGAGGAGTAGCGCGCTGCTCGGCTGAGCTGCTCGTCTGATGGCGTGATTCCCCTAGGGATATCACGCTAGGACCCCGCCAAACGTGTTTCCCTAGGGGAATCACGTTTGGCGGGGTTTCTGTTTTTGAATAGGGAAGCTGTTTATTTGCGAAGAACATCGGCTAGCCGCAGGATTGAAATCATCGACCGATAAGTGAGTTCCACCTTTTCGCCCGCAAGCAGTCGTTTCGATTGAATCTCATCCAGCCCCACAAGCCGAGAAAACAGCGGGCCGCTCATTGTGCCATCGTCAATTGATTCCCTTATGGTCTTCAAAACGTCCGTATCATGAAGCGATGCCGAGCTGTAGGGGGCAACACGAGCGGAACTCTCAATTAACGACGAGACAAAAGGATGGAGATGCTTTGGACATAGTCCATCAAACACCACATCCCCATTGTCGTTCGAGCCGACCAGGCGCCAAGTATAATGATCGACCCAGTCATCTCCGTCATATATGACGTCCATGAGCAACTTCCCGTCTAGAGAGAGAAACCTATTTGGACATCGGGACGCAAGACCGCAATCCATATCGGGCCTGCAGCAGCTCCAACCCAACGCACCACATAGGTTCCTTTTCGTACATGTGTATCAATCTGCCCCGAAATGCCGGTGAATGCAATTCCAGACCCGTTTGTCGGATAGCAATCGACGTATTTTTGTTTTCCGCTCACAACCTTGTATAGATATATCGTTCCAGCAAAAGAGAAGGTATCGTGACTATTTTAGATTTATATGGCCAATTCGAGCCCTCACCATGGCAATTGTTGCAGCTGGGTTTCTTTTCATTAAAATTTCACTTTGGTAAATCCCCGCCCCTAAGCATTAAACCCGAAGTCCACCGAGTGGGCGAATTCCGGCGGATGTGCGTCTGAAATCGGCAACAAAAAAGCCGCCCGAAGGCGGCTATCTTGTGCAATGGAGCCAGCGACCGGGCTCGAACCGGTGACCCCCGCTTTACGAGTACGTGTTCGCTTGATTCATCGAGTTAAGTTTATTTTCATTGAATTTAATATAGATGCAGGTAAAAAGCTATTTCTTGTAATTATCGACTTGGTTATTAGAATTGAATTTCCCCTCAATTTCACCCCTTTAATAGGTTGCAGAGGTGAAAAGTTTCGGTTAGGCTTGGGCCAAAGCCTATAAAGCTTTGGCCCTAGCCTAACCGAAATACAAATGAGGGGTTCAATTGCGCGGTACGATTAAAGAAGGCGCACGAGGTACGTCCGAATGTATTGACAGGAAGAAAGGCGTCTTCCGAATTTACTTTTCTATGGGAAAAGACCCTGATACCGGGAAGTATCTTCGCAGCCCCTATCGAAGAGTCCATTGCAAGAGCAAGAACCCTAAAAACTGGCCAAGCGAGGTCTCAAAAGCGCTTGAAGCGTACAGGCTGGAGCTTGAGGGCATGGAAAAAGAACCCGATAAGCCAAAGCGACTTTATGACTATGCGTTGTCGTTTCATGGGGACCGCAAGGCGGTATTTGGATCGATCGCGGCATTCGATCGCGAAGAACTGGATGTCGAACACATTGGGGAATTGTTCGGAAACCCTTTACTGAGTTCTTTGAGGCCCGATGATATTAGCGCTGCCTATGAAAGAGCTCGAACGAGCGGCCGTTTTAGCGAGAGTGAAATACGCCGCATCCATATCAAGCTCAAGCAAATCATGGAGAATGCTGTCGATAACGATCGCATTACCAAAAACCCTTGCCGACATGTAAAACTGCCGAAAGTTAATTATGAGGCGCGAAATGCTCTTAGCTCCAGCGAGGCGGCCCGATTGCTAGGGTGTTTGCGGGAAGAGGCGCCGTCATCGTTTGTCACTTGTACCATGCTGCTCTTGCTGTGCGGAATGAGAAAAGGTGAGGCCCTTGGACTCTCATGGGAGCGCTACGATCCATCGAAAAAAACTCTCAGGATAGAGAAACAGTATTCCAGCAAATATGGACTGCGCGATCCTAAATCAAAAATGAGTAGACGTGAAATATCCATTGGCGACGAGCTTGCTTCTTATCTGGAAAGATGGAAGCGAATCCAACAAGAGGAATTGCGTGAACTTGGATTCTCTTGGAATGAGCAGACCCCCATTGTCCATTCAATCGGTGTTCTTCGCAATGCCGATGAGCCTTCCGTCAACCGGATGAACGATCATAACTACTCAAGGGCATTTCGGAATTTCTCGGTGAAGCATGGATTCGGATCATTCGAGACGAAGCGAACCTCTGTTGATAAAGAAGGAGAAAAGCATTATATCGGTACTGGATATAGTGGCTTGAAACCGCACGAACTTCGACATACTCACGCGACTTTGCTGGTGGGCGCAAAAGCGGATATCAAGACAATTCAGGCACGATTGGGGCATGCGAGCCCTTCGACCACGCTTTCGATTTACAGCCATTTCATTCCGGCCAATGACCAGAAGGCGGCTGAGACGTTCGATAGTATTCTCGAGAATTGAAAAAGGCCCCGTGAGGGGCCTTTTGCTATCGGTTGCGGTAGATGACGGCTCCGTAGGGTGCCTCCATGTTTACCGACTGGTAATATGCGGCGTCTAGAACGTTGAAGTAACAAATAATCGGAGCGGCAAGATGTTCATCCATGTTTAGATAGTGACCCTGGTCGTCCGCGACAAGCTTAACTTCGTCGCGGCGGACTTCTTTCATTCGCGGCCAGAGTTTGGTCGCCTTTTCGAGCTTGTCCTTCTCGCTGTATTCTCCGTTATGGAAAAAGACGAAATGGGGTGCTTCGTATTTGGCCCCGCCCCTGATTTCTATAACACCGACTTGGCTGCAATCCTGTGCGGATGCCGCCGGCTCAAGGAGAATCCAATCGGAGGGGAAGATAACGTAGTCGCCGCCGAGAAGGTTTACTCGCTTCATTCCGCTGGAAACTTCTTCATCCTTATATAGCGTAGACAAATGGTCATGGAGCGCACAGAACTGTTCCCGTTGAAGTCGTTTAGACCCCATGGTCATTTCCTCGGAGCCATCTGGTCGCAGACGGTTAATTTCGTCTGTGATCGAGGAAATACGCTGGATGCAAACACGATCTAGAGCGCGAGCGACCCCTGCATCAAGGCCCGTGATGAGTTCGAAGACATAATCAATGGCTTCACCTGGGGTTCTGATTGAATCTGGCTTCGATTCCCGGAGCCATTCGATTTCGTTAACCGTGCGTTCTTTGACTGTTGTTCCGAGTTTCACTTTTTTCATTTTGGTGCCAGATACTGGAAGGCGTGGCATGGTTCCTCCTATCGTCAACTCTGATATTAGCGCAGGTAAATTTATAAGTCTATAAATATCTGAAAAAAGATTGAAAGAAAAAGAAAATACGATTGAAAACGTTGCACAGAAGACGTACACTGGGGTCAAGATAAAAGCCCGACCAGCTTGATTGATTGGAGTATTCATTTGGTCATGATATAAAAGCCGCCCGCCCTTCCCGTACAAGTTTGGCGACTGGGGGAGGGGCGAGCAGACCCGAAAGGATTTTACCATGCCGGTTGATTCCATCGAGCCGTGCGCTGCCGCTAAAGTGGCTCCCGCGGCTCCAAATAATTCGAACATTGGCCGTGAGCGCCTCTTTGGTATTCCCGAAGTTTGCGCCTTGACTGGCCTCAATCCAGTTACGGCGTCGAAACTGATGAAGGAGACCGGTCGCGCCATCAACGTGCACCGTCGTCTTTTCATCCTCGAGTCAAGCTTCTATGCATACCTCCATGAGTTGGAGGTGAGCGAGCCGTGCCGTCTGTAAAGCCTATGAGCGTCGGTCTTGAGAATACCGCGCTGGCTATCTTGAATAATAAACCGCTCGGCCATATCGAACATGGTGTTCTGGATGCAATTCTCGGCGGTATCCGTCAGTATCTCTGCATTGTCCCCGGTGGTCCCGGTACTGGGAAGACCACGTTTATGCACCAAATCGCGGACGGCTGGGCGATCTCTGGTCACCCTGTGATTATCTTCGAGGGCGAGCTTGGGCGTGATGCCATGCTTTCGAAGAGTCTTACACGCATCTCGGGCGGTAAACTTACCTACGACGATATGTACAATAGCGACATGTCTACTGCTAAGCGAAAGCTTTTCGACGAGGTTCTCAACATTTACGCTGGCAGTATCGCGGAGCGCATGTTCATTGTCTCGGGAGAGATTAAGAATGCGGAAATGCGCAAGATCATCGAGGAAATCGCCGACATATTTGGCGAACCTCCGCTGGTGATCGTTGATTACGCTCAGATTGTTTCGTTACCGCAGGAGCTGCGTATCGCCGACGAGCGCATCGGGCTCAAGCTCGTCGCTTCCGAGCTTCGCCGTATCGTTGATGAAACCCATTGCCCGCTTTTCGCGATCTCCTCGATCAACCGAACGAATTATGATAAGCAGACCACCGGGCTTCAGGCGATAGGCGGGTGCAACATGTTCGAGTATTCGGCGGACCTCGTCATGTCGCTATCGATTAAGGGCGATAAGCCCGAAGAGCGCAACGCCAATATGTTGCTTAGAAAGCGACCAATCATTGCTTCAATCACAAAGAATCGTTACGGTTCCTGTGGCGTTGTCGAGTTTGAGTTCAACGCGCCAGCTGCGACGTTTACCGAAGTCGGCTAATTATGGAGCCTGGACCCTGCATCGGCAGGTACCGGGCTCCCAATCCGTGTTTTTCGTCCGATGAGCTCAAACGCGCCGAGAACAGGGATCTTCCTTCTTTCTCGGTGGAGGAGCTAATTTGGGAACGTAAACGCTTGCTCGATGCCCTCGATTTCTATGAGGAGCATTGGCAGCCGTACTGCGTATACCTTGGCACTTTACCCGGGGTTCCCTTTGATGTCTGGGCAAGGGCGAGGATTGGGCGCATCGGTCAGATGCTTCAAGCAATGTCAACTAAATAAAGGAGCCGGGGCCGCGGAGACGGCCCCGGCCAGATTGGTGACAGATATGTCTTTGGTGATGCACGTTGGCGTGCGGATGAGTGAAAGCCAACGCAAAATAATCGAGCGAGAGGCGAAATCGCTGAACATGACCATATCGTCTTATATGCGTGCTGTTGCATTGCTTTGCAGCGGGACGCCTATTGAATTCGACCCTTTCGACGGTGTTGCCGTGCAAGAGGCATTTGAAGGAGTTGGATCGTCTGATGAGTAGTTCAAGAAGAACGGAACGCATATACGTCAGGATGACGCCGTCGGAACGTAGCTTAATTGCCAGACGTGCTCAGACGGTAGGTCTGAGTGCGAGCGAGTACATAAGGAGGAGGTCCCTGGTCGACGGGGACCGTCCCGTGATCGTGACCGATTCCGAGACGTTGAAGCTCATGTATCGGGACCTCCGACTTGCTGGGTCCAACCTGAACCAGCTGACTCGCGAGATCCATATTACTCACGACCCCGGCCGGATTGCTCCGTTCCTCGACGTCGCGCTCGTGAAGGTCGGGGGTGCGGCCGACGCCGTCTCGGCCTTCCTGGCCGACGCCCGCAACGTCTAGGAGGAAATCCCATGCGCAATCTTAAGTTCAACGCAGTCCTCTCGGCTTCGTTCGCCGCCGTCCTTACCGTCGCGTGTTATCCCCTGCTGGCCCCCGTGGTCGCCTGCGCCGCCTCATCGCTCCCCATCGATTGGGTCGCCTGGCGCGACGCCATCGGTTTCGACATGTGGTCGGTCTTCTGGCTTTCCGGGGCATGGCTCGGTCACATTCCGTTCATGTTCGCAGCGTTCTGCCTCCTGTTTCTCGTTCTCCTCGGCTATACGGTCGCAAAGGACGCCGAACGTAACCGGAACGTCGACGAAGGCATCTACGGCGACGCCCGCGTCATTCGGGGCGCAGCGGAGCTCAGCCGCCGCAACGATTTCTGGGACGGGTCCGGCGCGCCGGCCAGAGCGGGTTTCGTGCTCGGCGCGACCAAGGGCGGATACTGGTTCGACTCGTCCGTTCCGCACGCGATCAGCATTGGAAAAACGGGGTCTGGTAAGTCACAATTCCAAGTCCTGGAAGATATGCATATGTTCCTGGCAGCCGGCTGGAACGTCGTCTCCACCGGAAAGCCCGAAATCCTCGAGCTCACCGCCGACAAGGCGCGGGAGCTCGGCTACGAGGTGGTCATCCTCGACCTGGCCGGCTATCCCGGTGCCAGCTCGTACAATCCCATCGGACTCGTCGCCGACGCCGGCGAGGCGGGCGACACCGACGGGGCCGTGAGGACGGCCCGGCAGGTCGCCGTCGACCTCATCCCAATCGGCGGGGAGAAGAACACGTATTTCCCCAAGGCAGCGCGCAACATGCTCGCCGCCTGCATCCTCGTCGTCTGCACGGCCGACAACCCCCGCAGGCAGAAGAACCTCGCGAGCGTCGCCGCGCTCGTGGAGCGCGGGACCTCCGGCGACGACCCGAAGGACCCCTCGGCCCCGCTCAAGGACTACATCCGCGAGCTCGGGCCGTCGCACCCGGCGTTCTCGCCGGCGTCCGACCTCCTCGGGGACGGCGGCGCGACGACGGCCGGCAAGAACGTCGTCTCGACCCTCAAGGAGGCGCTGAGCATCTTCTCGGACGGGGCGCTCCGCGCCGTGACGTCCGAGAGCAGCGTGTCGATCAGCCACCTCATCGAGAGGAAGACGGCAGTCTACATCGAGATGCTCGACGAGGGCGATCCGTACGGGGTCGTCTACACCTGCTTCCTGAACCAGTGGTGGCAGGTGGCGCAGCGGGCGTGCAAGGGGAACGGGGGCCGCATGCCACACGAGACGGCGCTCGTGCTCGACGAGATCGGCAACCTCAACGTCAAGGTCGCGTGCCTGCCGGCCATCGCGACGCTCGGAAGATCGATGGGGATCCGCGAGCAGATCTTCGTTCAAAATCTCAAACAATTGAATGCCTACAACGACCCAGGCGACGGCGGGGCCGGTCGCGACAAGCTGATCGGCTCCATCGGCATCAAGGTCGCCCTGTCGCTTTCGGAGCCCGAGGACTTCAAGTTCTTCACTGCGCTCGCCGGAAAGCGCACGGTGCGCTCAATGGGCACGTCGAGCCAGAAGGGTTCCGGGCGAACTTCGACCGGCACAAACTACAGCGAGGCGGCCGTCCCCCTGATAAACGAATGGGAATGGCAGAACCGCATCCCCATCCGGGACGGCCTCATCGCCGTCAAGGGCGGGGAGAACTCGAAACCGGGCCGCGAGGGCGTGTTCGAGTTCCCACTCGACTACGCCAACAGGACGCCCGCCGGCCCGTTCTTCGGACTCGGGGACGAACAGGCCGAGCGCGCGAAGCGGGCCGCCTACTACGCCCGCGCGAAAGTCACCGCAGAAGGCGACGCATATGAAGCCCCCGCCCCATGGTGCCCCGAATTCGGCACCGGGGACGACGCCGCCGATAAAGAGGAAATCGCCCCAGACGACCCCGCCAAGGCCGACGAGGACAACGCGACCTTCCCGGACGAGTGGGCAGCCTGGGACGAATAGGAGGGGGTGGACTTGACGGCCATCAAACAGATCGCGATAACGAGCGCCCAGCACATGAAGAGCCTATCGGGCTATCTCGACCGGGCGAACGGGAAGCACGACGTTCTCGACTTCGACTCACGGAACCTCACCGACCCCGAGAACTGGTCCCGGGAGATGGACCGTACGCGCGAGGCCTACGGGCACCACGAGGCCGGCCGAAAGGGATCGAAGTGCACCTACAGCTACCACCGGATCATCG
>URTW01000002.1 GCA_900550815.1 uncultured Collinsella sp. | reverse complement strand
GCCGCGGCGGGGCGCAGCGCCACCGCCCGCTCGTCGTCGCTGCCCTCTCTCACGCGGCTGGGCATCCTCTCGTAGGCGGGGGCGCCCTTGGCGAGCTGCGCGGAGGCGGCCTTGCGGCGGTGCCCGGAGACCATCTGCCACGAGCCGTCGCCGACCTTGCGCACCAGCGGCAGGTCGGTGAGGCCGTCCTCGCGTATGGACTCGGCGAGCTCGGCTATGCCGGCCGGGTCCATGGAGTACGCGGCGTTCGCCGGGTGGTCGGCGATGTCGGCCACCGCTATCTCGGACACCGGGTAGCGCCCGCGGGTGCGCGACGCGCCGTCGAGATGCCCCGTGATGGTGAAGCCCGCGGCCACCTGGCTAGGCGAGCTCACGGGACACCTCGTCGGCGAGAGCCTCGTAGTCGCGCGCGGGGCGGCTCCCCGGCTCGAAGGCCGCCACCGGCTTCCACTGCCAGCTGCCCTCGCAGACCTTGCTGCTCGCGTGTATGACCGTCTCGAACTGCTCGCCCGGGAAGAACCCGTCGAGCACGGCCGCGCCCGTGGCCTCGGCGTTGGTCATGCGGCCGGGCACGCAGGTGCGCAGTATCTTCCAGCGGGGCGTGGGCATGCGCAGCGCGTCGGCGATGGAGCGCGTCGCCTCCACGGTGAGCGCCGTGCCGCGCATCACGGTGGAGTCGAGCTTCACGGGGATGACGACCATGCCGCCCTCCGCGGCGGCGAGGTAGGCGTTAAAGGCGAGTCTGCGCATCACGGGGCTGCAGTCGATGAGGCAGACGTCGTAGGAGTCCGAGGCGTCGTCGAGGGCGAACTTGAGGCGCTGCTCGCGCAGGAGCATCTCGTTCTGGTCGACGAGGTCGATGGTCGAGGCCACCACGTCGAGGCCCTCCCCGGCGGCGTAGGCGCCCTCCTCCACGGGGGCGCCGCCGTAGAGCAGCTCGACCGAGGTGCGCCGCTCGGAGGCGGCCCGGTCGTAGAGGGCGAAGAAGTCTGTGGCAGACGCCTGCGGGTCGAGGTCGACGAGCAGGGTCCGAAGGCCCCGGGCGGCGAAGATGGCCGCCAGGTTCACGGCGGTCGTCGTCTTGCCGACGCCGCCCTTGTAGTTGGAAATTGCTATCGTGCGCATGGGTCGCGTCCTCTCTAGCGTGGGGCGCGCCTCGCCGCATCCGGTCCGGCGCGCCCCGAGTCTCGGAGCGTCGGGACAAAACCGTACAGATTTGTCCGACAAGCGGAGTGTACCACGAAAACGTACGGATATGTACGCTTTCGTGGTACATCACCATGCTATAATCCTAGATATCAATCATCCAGCGGGGCCTTTGGCAAGCGCCGCTTCGAGTTAGGTCAGGTTAGATGAAGAACTAGCGATGCCCGTTTCGGGTACCCCATACGACCACTCTGTACATCCGGTCGCGCTTCAGGGTGCCGCATCGCTTCAGTGTCTTCTCGTTCCGAATCCATACATCGCGTGCCTGACCCTGCGCGACCTCCTCTCAAAGGAGCTCGCCATGCAACTGAATCTCACTCACATCAGCTATACCTACCCCGGTACGGCATCGCCTGCCATCGAAGACGTCAGCGCCACGTTCCCATCGGGATGGACGGGCATCATCGGCGACAACGGATGCGGGAAGAGCACGCTCGCCCGTATCGCCGCCCGCGCTATTACACCCGATTCCGGGACAGTGAGCCCGAGTCTGTTCGCGTCGTATTGCCAGCAAGACTCGACGCAGGAACCGGACGATCTCTTCGATCTCGCATCGGATTGGGGCAAGGAGGCGCAACGGGCAAGGGCACTGCTCCGCATCGAAGACGACTGGTTCTGGCGCTACGACACGCTCTCGGGCGGTCAACAGAAGCGGATCCAAATCGCATGCGCCCTCTATGCACAACCAGATATCCTCATCATGGACGAGCCGACCAACGACCTCGATGCCGCCACGCGCGACATCGTGAAGGAGGCGCTGGCCTCCTTCAGCGGCATCGGCATCCTCATCTCGCACGATAGAGACCTGCTCGATAGCCTTGTGGGCCAGAGCCTCATGTGCGAGGGCGCGCGTTGGACCATGCGCCCCGGCGGGTACTCAAAGGCAAGCGACCAAGCGGCGAGCGAACGCGCCTCTGCGATGAGGGATCGCGAGCAAGCCTCTCGTGAAGCGAAGCGCCTGAAGGCAGAAGCCCAGCGCAGGAGCGAAGAGGCGGCACGTCAGAAGGGCAAGCGAAGCAAGCGCGGTTTGAGCAAAAAAGACAGCGACGCTCGCGAGAAGATCGGACGCGCCATAGTCTCTGGCAAGGACGGCGTTGCAGGGAGGCTCTCGTCCAAAATGAGCGGACGGCTCGCAAAGGCCGAGGCAGAGCTTTCCAAGAAAACCGTCTCGAAAAGATACGACCATCGTATCGGCGAGTTCGGCGTCACTGCACGCTCAAGTTGCGTGGCGCACTTGGAGGCATCGCGACTGTCTGCTGGCGAGTTCTCGATAGATGTGCCGGAGCTCTGGATCTCACCAACGGATCACGTGGTGCTGACCGGTGCGAACGGAACGGGAAAGAGCCTGGTGGTACGAAGCATCATCGAATCTGTTCCTGATAATGTCAAAGTTGCGTACGTTCCCCAGGACGTCGGGCCAGAGGAACGCGAGCGAGCCCTGAGGCATCTCCGAGACCAGGACCAGGAGACGAAAGGTCGCATCCTCTCCATCGTGGCGCGGTTGAACTCCGACCCTGACAGACTGCTCGATGGCGACGATTTGAGTCCTGGCGAACTCCGCAAACTCATGCTTGCTGAACAGCTTGTTACGAATCCCAACTTCCTCGTACTCGACGAGCCTACGAATCATCTTGATGTGGGCTCTATTGAGGCGCTGCAGGAAATGCTGAGCGGTTTCTCTGGCGCGTTACTGTTGGTTACGCATGATAGACAGCTGTCGGAGGCAGTCACGCAGATTGGCTGGGAAACTATTCAAGGTGAAAGCCTGATGAGATTGCTGGTCGTCTAAACAATGGGTTTTATAAAAGAGCCTTGTCGGGCGGATTTGCAGCTTCAGTTTGCAATTATTGTTTAACTCCGCGTGGGAAGTCGCAAGCGGCTTGCTCGTGACGACAGCGACTATTGCCAAAGGGTGGAACAAATAAGGACTCATAGAAATCCTTGGTCGGTGTGCTAACATGATTACAGTGAGTAAGTAAGTCTTCAATAACACTAAGCCATTACATAATAAAAAGGCGGTGAAGGCTTAGGATGTCGAAGCTGCCCGGAAAGATGACGCGAAAGCAGCACTGGGTGCCGCGGTTCTACCTGCGCCATTTCGCGGATTCCTCCGGGCAGCTTCATGCCTACAGCAGACAGAAGGGCTCCTTCTTCCGCACGAATTGCGAGAACCTTTGCAGCATGCGCGATCTTTATGAGGTCGAGCATGCCGATGCGACAGGCGATGCGACAGACAGATTCTATGCGCAGAACCTCATCGAGGTTAAGCTATCTGAGCTCGAGAGCCGCATCGCGCCGCTTTACGATCGCTTTTTGGAACGCCAGAAAGAAGACCAGTGCGAAGACGAAGGGTATTCTGATGGGAAAGCCGCCGTTTGCGAGCTGGCAGCAAATATCATCGTCCGGCACCCTATCAGTATGCGCGTCGACAAGAAATGGTCACGCGAGACTGCCGAAGAGCTGCTCAGAAACGTTCATCTGACACCCTATGAGCTCGGCTTGCTCGATTGGTCGGATTGGCGCGGGGATTCCCAAGCGGTGGTCGAGCTTGCCGCCGCCGCAACCATGCTCTTCTCCAACGATGATATTGTGCCAGTTAACCGTATTCGAAAGGCTTTTTTTGAGAAGAGCTTCTCCATCCTTAGGGCACCCGTCGGCTCAGGGTTCGTTACGACGTCGATGCCTATGTTCATCATCGGGCCCGAGGACGACTCGTACGATTTTCATCTCGCGTATATGCCGTTGAGCAGTGAGTATGCTGCGGTCTTTTCAGATGACCCTCTATTTCCGCCGTTTGCGAGACTCGGTTTTTCGGGCGTCGAGTTCATGAACCGACTTCTTCTGCTTAACTGCGAGCATTGGGATGTCGCCATATCGAGGGGAAGCGGCCCGCTCGAGCACGCGGTACGCGATTGGAGTCAAGCGAACAGTGCCGAATTCATGCACGAGATGTTCACGCGCGACGGCAGGGAGCTATCCCTCGACACAGTGATCTACGACCGCTCGAAGAAGAAGGGGCAGACGATGATCGATACCATCGACCGTGGCTGCCTCGAGGGCGGCTGCCTTGATGACGAGGACCTGCGCATCATCTTCGAGCACCTTCTGGGGAGAAGACGGCAAGGACCGGGAACATTAAAGGGTCAAGCAGCGTATTGATTAAATTTGACAGTCAACCAGTATAGGGATTATCTCGCTTCCTCGAGCTGCGGAAACTCGCGTCGGCCATGAACAAATGGCGGAGCACCCTTTCCACTTTGGGCCACTTCTCGTCGTCGCGCTTGACCCTGAAGAGGTAGGCGTACCAGTTGAGGTACGACTGGAGGTACTTGAGGTCCATGCCCACGTAGCCGCGCAGGTAGCGCCTCACCCACGAGCAGAGGTTGTTGACCATGGCCATGTGCTCAAGGTACTCCGGGTCCCTGGTGTCGGCCTTGCAGGGCCGGTCGATGCCCCGCACCGCCTCGACCAGCGACCTGTGGGACTTCTCCATGTCGTGGAAGATCTCCGAGCCCTCGGCGATGTGCGGGAGCAGGGCCTCCTTTATGCGCTTCGCGGACGGCTTGCCGTGCCCGCACCTGACGGCGACAACGTTCTTGCGCGCGTCGATCGCCACGGCGATGCAGATCTTGTTCTTGCTGAGGCCCTTCTTCGGCCTCCACCCGGGGTCACCCTTGAGGTCGGAGTCAGTGACGTACATCTCGTCGATCCACACCTTGCCCCCCAGCACGATCCGGTCCTGGTAGCCGTCCACGGTGGCCATGACCCGGTGGCGCCACTCCCAGGCCGTCTGGTGGGAGATGCCGCAGAGCTCGGCGCAGGCGTCGAGCTGCACGTTGAAGCACATGAGGCGTATGAAGACCACCCACCTCCAGAGCGCCCTCTTCGCGTTCTCGAAGACGGTCCCAGTGAGCGAGTTGAACTTCCGGCCGCACCGGCCGCACGACCAGGCGCGGTGGCCCGCGGGCGTGGAGCCGTCGGAGGCGCAGCCCTCGTACGAGCACGACGGGCACCTCGGCCTCGGCCTCCACTTCCGCGCCGCCTCGTCGTAGGTCCCGGCGCCGACGAGCTCGCGGCACCTCCTGGTCTCGACGGCATCCACCAGAAGGGCGAAGTCCGCGTCGGAAAGCGCGTCGACCCCGCCCGAGAAGGGGTTCGGGCTCTTCATTTGGCGTTGTCCCATCCGCGCAGGCGCCCATCCGGCCGGGACGTCGCCAAACATAGGGCCAGATGGGCACCCGCGCAAATCTACGTTTGGCAGCGTGATTGTACCACCCTGCCGCGGCGGCTAGATGAGCACGCCCTCATCCCTACACTGGTTGACTGTCGGATGATAAAATTGACCCCGCCAGCAATAACCGCAAAGGATAGATAGGGCTTTAAGGATGGATGCAGGAAAAGCAACGATAAGCGGCGTGTTCAACGGATCGCGCCTGCTCGAAATACCTTTTTACCAAAGGGCGTACGTCTGGGGAGAAGAGCAATGGGAGCGTTTCCTCGGCGACATGGAGTTCGTCACGGCCTCGAAGCGGCCCTATTTCCTGGGCTCCATCATCCTGAAGCAGGCCTCCTCCGGCAACACCTGGTCCGAGGTCTCCGAGGTTCGCACCGTCATCGACGGCCAGCAGCGACTCACGACCATGGTCATCTTCTTCAAGGCACTCTGTGCAAAAAACGGCACCAACAATTTGTTTGAGCGAGATTTCGTCCTGGAGACCGGCGATGTCGCCTTGCGGCACGGCAAGTACGACCGGCAGGATTTCGAAAAGGTCGTCAGCGCCACGGGCTGCGAACCCCTCGAGGGCTCCTCGGCCATCGTCCTTGCCTACAACTACTTCCTCAAGAATATCGACCCGGAGAAGGTCGACAGGAACACGATCAAGTCGAACGTCCAGTTCGTCTGCATCGATCTTACCGAGGGCGAGGACGAGCAGCAGATATTCGACACCATCAACTCGCTCGGGGTGCGCCTGACGACGGCGGAGCTCCTTAAGAACTACTTCTTCAACCGCGAGAACGAGCAGGCGTTCAAGGAGTGCTGGGAAGACGTCTTCGAGCCCACGGCTGAGAAGAGGGAGTATTGGGAGCAGGAGATCGTTACCGGGCGCATCAAGCGCACGCTCGTCGACCTCTTCTTCGACGCGTTCCTCCAGATCCTGGTTCAGGACAAGAGGCGTGGCGTCACGACCGAGGACAAGCTCTTCTATTCGCGTACTTCGAACCTCTTCCAGTCCTACAAGGACTTCATCGGCAGGTACTGCAACGGAGACAAGGACGAGATCCTCAGCAGCATGAAGGCGTATGCCAAGGTGTTCGAGTCCACGTTTGACCCAAGCTGCTGCGACGCGGACATCCCCTCCGCCCCCGGCATCGAGCGCCTGAACGTGCTCATATTCGGCCTCAAGAACTCGACGCTCATCCCGTACGTGCTCTACGTTCGCAAGAACGCGGAGTCTTCGGGCGAGGAATCCGAGGTCTTCGCCCTGCTTGAGACCTACATCGTCCGCCGAACGCTGGTTCAGGCGACCACGAAGAACTACAACAGGCTGTTCACCTCGCTGATCTTGAACGAGGTGAAGGACGCGGAGGCGCTGAGGAAGGCTCTCGAAGCCAATGACGAGGCGACGACGTACATGCCCGGCGACGCCGAGGTTCGAGCGGCATTCGAGGAATCGTGTCTGTACAACCTCCAGTCCAAGGGCGTCCTCTATCTGCTGGAAAGCGCCATTCGTCCGGGCATGAGCAGCACGGCCCTGCTCGGGTTCAACCAGTACACCCTCGAGCACATGATGCCCAAGAAGTGGCGCAACAAATGGGGAGCCCTCGACGATGAGGCTGCCACGCGAAGGGACCGGAAGCTCCTCACGCTCGGCAACCTCGCCATCATCACGCATTCGCTCAACGCCTCCATCCGCGATGCCGATTGGCCCACCAAGAAGCAGGGAAAGGGATACAAGGACGGCCTTGCCCTCTGCGCCGCCGGCCTTGCGACCATGGCCGGCGCCCTAGAGAAGGAGTCTTGGAACGAGGGCGATATCGCCGATCGCGCCGAATGGCTTGCGGACAAGGCGTTGGAGGTCTGGCGCTAAGCCCTACCTGCGTCCCATCTCGAAGATGCTTGCGGTGTCGGAACCCGCATCGATGACGGATGGAACCGGCTCTTCCAAAAACGTAGTTCGTGGCGATGTCTCTTCCGTCGGCGCGTCAACAGGCTCGCCGAGCGCTAGGAAGAACCTCATCACGTGCTCAATTCTCTGTTGCAGGGACTCGCTCAGCTCGCCGTAGGAGGCCGCCAGCCGCACCTCCTTGGCCAATTCCGCCATCGAGTCCCTCAGTGCCTTCTGCACGCTCACGGAGGGCCTCACCTCGACCTGGGTATCGGTGAGCTTGGCGATGATGTAGTCCTGCCTGTTCATGCCGCTCCAGGCTGCCATCTCGCATATGAGCTTGCGCTCCTCGGGCGTGCAGCGGAACGCCATCGTCTTGCTGCGCTTGCGGGCGCTGTTCTCGCACGGCATCCTTCTTACCCCCTCGCCCCGTCGAGCGCGGCGGCCATCTCGTCCTGCTTCGTGGGGAACAGGTGCGCGTAGCGGTAGGTGATGTCCACCGCCTCGTGGCCCATGCGCTCGGCGATGGCCAGCGCGGAGAAGCCCATCTCTATCAGCAGGCTCACATGGCTGTGGCGTATGTCGTGTATGCGGATGCGCTTCACGCCCGACGCCTTGCACCCGCGCTCCATCTCGTGGGCCAGGAAGTGCTTGGTCACGGCGAACAGGCGCTCGTCGGGGGCGACGTCGTCGCGCATCTCGATGAAGTCCGCCATCTCGTCGCGCAGGAAGGCGGGCATGACGATCGTGCGCACGGACTTGGGCGTCTTGGGGTCGGTCACGGTGTCAACGCCGTTGAGGCTCTGGTACGACTTGTTGATGCGCAGCCGCGAGCTCTCCAGCATGAAGTCGGACGGCGTGAGCGCCAGGAGCTCGCCGCAGCGTATGCCCGTCCAGTAAAGCAGCTCGAAGGCGTGGAATGAGAGAGGCTTGTCCATGACGGCCTCGCTGAACCTCAGGTACTCGTCCTTGGTCCAGAACTGCATCTCGCCGCCCTTCTTCGAGCCTATCTTGTCGACCCTGCGCACCGGGTTGTCGCTGAGGCCGTAGTAGCGCTCGGCGTGGTTGAAGATGGCGTTGAGCTGGTTGTTCACTGTGCGCAGGTACGTCGGTGCCCAGGGCTTCCCGTCGGCGTCCCGGTGCTCGGTGAGCTCGTTTTGCCACCTGATGACGTCGATCGGCCTCACGTCGCACATGCGCATGTCCCCGAAGAACGGCACGAGCTTGTCGTTGATGATGTACTCCTTGGTGATCCACGTGTGCTCGCGTATGCGCGGCTTCACCTCGGAGGCGTACACCTCGACGAACTCGGAGAACGTCATGTCCATGGCCCCGCCGTTAAGGCGCTTGAACTGGCTCTCCCACACTGCGGCCTCCACCTCGGAGGAGAAGCCGCGCTTCGTCTTGTGGCGCTTCGAGCCGCGGGCGTCGCGGTAGTAGCACTGCACGTAGAACGTGCCGTTGCCGTCGTCCTTGTACACGGGCATGTCAGTCCACCTCCGGGAAGTACAGGGCGTCGAAGACGTCGCTTCGAACGCGCCCGCGGATGACCACGCGCCCGCGCGCCTCCTGCTCGGCGTTTATCTTCCTGATCACCTCGTAGGCGCTGCCTTTCTTGATCCTCAGCAGCTCCGCGACCTCGTCGGCGTCCAGCATGTGCGGCCTCGGCGTCTTCGCCACCTTCTCGTCCATGGCTCCTCCAATCAATGGCGTACGGATACGTACGGTTCACAGATTCAGAGTAAACGTACGTATCTGTACTGTCAATAGAATTGCGTACATTTGCGTACGCTGGTAAGATGTGCTGGTACGTGATTCCAGGAGGAGGACGCATGTCCGTAGGCGAGAACATAAGGCGGTACCGCAAGTCGCGCGGCATGACGCAGGCGCAGCTCGCCGAGGCGGTCGGCCTGACCGAGGGGGCCGTGCGCCACTACGAGAGCGGCATCCGCGCCGTGAAGCCCGAGCTGCTCGAGTCCATCTCCGCGGCGCTCGGCGTGTCCGTCAACGCCCTCAAGGATTACGGCGTCGAGACTGCGGGCGACCTCATGTCGCTGCTCGTGCGGCTCGAGGACTCCTTCGGCATCGTGCCCGCAGCCGACGGCACGGGCCTCTCCCTGAACCCCAAGGCGCCGCACGCGCCCAAAGCCGCGATGGCGATCGAACTGTGGGCAGAGAAGCGCGCGCAGCTCGAAAACGGCAAGATCGACGCCGACGAATACGAGGACTGGAAAGCCTCGCTGTAGCGGCTCTCCGCATTTCGCGATCAACGCAACCGAATCAGGACGGTGGACCAGGCGGCGAGCGCCGCTCGGGCCTGCGTAAGCTGAGTTTTTACTCCCCATTGCATGCCAAGGCATTTCCGGCGCACCTGGGGAGTAAATGACGCGGTGGCTTACACGGCGGCACGCGGCAGTACGCCGCGGCATTTCCCCTGGTTACTCCCGTTTTCATTGAGGCGGCGAGATTCTTTACTCCCCATTAACCACCTGGGAAAACGCTGTGAGAAGACCGCCGAAAAGCCTATTGAGTTCGATTTGAGTTTCACAGGCCCCGAAACGGCCCCGTTTGGCTCTCGGAGACAAAAATCGCGCGTCTACTCACTTGGGATGAATCCTTACTCCCGTTCCTCCGAATGCCGCACCGTGCCTTGCCGTCTTGAAACACGGGGGAGTAAATTGCGAAATCGCAGGTGAAAGGGAGTAAAACGACAAAGAAAAAGCCTCCGTCCCAACGCGGGAACGGAGGCTCGGTTATCGTATTTACTCACCAACATCGCTGGCGGCTTTGCCATGACTCTCGTACGAAACGAAACTCAGCGGCACAGTGCGGCACTCAAAAATGCAGGTCAGAACCCTATCAGCCTACTCCCACTCGATCGTCGCGGGCGGCTTGGACGTAATGTCATAGCACACGCGGTTGGCACCCGGGACCTCGGCAACGATGCGGCCGGAGATGCGGGCCAGCACGTCGTAGGGCAGCTTGGCCCAGTCGGCGGTCATGGCATCGCTGGACTCGACGGCACGCAGGATGATCGGGCGCTGATAGGTGCGCTCGTCGCCCATAACGCCGACGGACTTGATGTCGGGCAGGACCGCAAAGTACTGCCAGCAGCTGTGCTCGGAGTTGCGCTCGCCGGTCTGCTCAAACAGGCGCTGGTTGTAGGCGTCGAGCTCCTCGCGCACGATAGCGTCGGCGTTCTTGAGGATCTCGAGCTTCTCCTTGTCGACTGCACCGATGATGCGGATGGCCAGACCCGGGCCCGGGAAGGGCTGACGGAACACGATGTGACCCGGCAGGCCAAGCGCCAGACCAAGCGCGCGGACTTCGTCCTTAAAGAAGTGGTCGAGCGGCTCGATGAGGTCGAAGTGCACGCCCTCGGGGAACGGGATCAAGTTGTGATGGCTCTTGATGGTGGCCGTCTTGCCACCCGTCTTGCGAGCGCCGGACTCGATGATGTCGGGGTAGATGGTGCCCTGAGCCAGGTACTTGACCGGCTTACCATCGGTCTCGAGCTGCTGCGCCACGGCGAAGAACTCTTTCCAGAACTGCGTACCGATGATGCGACGCTTCTCCTCGGGCTCGGTCACGCCGGCCAGAAGCTCGGCATAGCGGTCCTCGGCGTGGACGTGGATAAAGTCGACGTCAAACTGCTTGGTGAAGACCTCCTCCACCTGCTCGGGCTCGCCCTTGCGCAGCAGACCGTGGTTGATGAACACGCAGGTCATCTGCTTGCCTACGGCGCGGGCGCCCAGCGCAGCCACGACGGAGGAGTCGACGCCGCCGGACAGGGCCAGAATCACGCGGTCGTTGCCGACCTTCTCGCGGAACTCGGCCGTCATGGTCTCGACCAGGTTGTCCATGCTCCAGTTGGGCTCCAGGCCGCAGATCTCAAACAGGAAGTTGCTCAGCAGCTGCTGACCGTACTCGGAGTGCTTGACCTCGGGGTGGAACTGCGTGGTGAAGATCTTGCGCTCGGGGCACTCCATGGCGGCAACCGGGCACACGTCGGTGCTGGCGGTAACGGTAAAGCCCTCGGGCACCTCGGACACGGCGTCGCGGTGGCTCATCCACACGGTCTGCTCCATGGGCGTAGAGTTAAAGAGCTTGGCACCAGCCGTGCGCGTGATGGTGGCGCGGCCATACTCGCCCACCTCGGAGTGGCCGACCTTGCCGCCGAGCGTCACGGCCGTGATCAGATGGCCGTAGCAAAAGCCCAGGACGGGAAGGCCCAGGTCAAAGATGGCAGGATCGATGGACGGAGCGTCCTCGGCATACACAGAAGCCGGGCCGCCGGAAAGGATGAGCGCAGAGGCGTTCATCTCGCGAATCTCGTCGGCCGAGATGTCGCAGGGGACAATCTCGGAATACACGTTGAGGTCGCGGACGCGACGGGCAATGAGCTGACCGTACTGCGCACCAAAGTCGAGTACGAGGACCTTTGCGGAAGCCTTTTGATCCATGGTTTCCCCCTCTTGTTGGCGGGGAGCCGGTGCCCACCCGCGCGAATGAACGAAAATAACCTCCATAGTGTACACGTTATATGGGGTTTCTCGTCCCTCGCAGCCATCAGCGCACGGCAAACGCACGACCTGGGCCCCTATTTGACGGCAATTGAAGTGTTACCAAACGTTGCAGATGATGTAATACGTTTGAACATTGGACGCCCTGTGCCACAATACTGCCGAACGACTCCGCCTCTGCGGCGGCAAATACGATAGGAATACCAGCATGAAGCGCATCCTTCTCATCGCCACGGGCGGCACCATCGCATCGACCGAGGACGGCAACGGCCTCTCCCCCGCCCTGACCGGTGAGGAGCTCGCCCAGAGCGTCCCCGAGATCTCGGGCCTCTGCGAGCTCGACGTGGTACAGCCCATGAACATCGACAGCACCAATATGCGTCCCAGTGACTGGATGCGTATCCGCGACGTCATCGTCGAAGGCTATGCCGACCACGACGGCTTCGTGATTCTGCACGGCACCGACACCATGAGCTATACCGCGGCAGCACTTTCCTATCTGATTCAGGACAGCCCCAAGCCCATCGTACTCACCGGCTCGCAAAAGCCCATGGGCAATCCCTTTACCGACGCCAAGCTCAACCTGTACCAGAGTCTGCTCTATGCGCTCGATGAGCATTCGCACGAAGTGTCGATTGTGTTTGGTGGCGTCGCCATTGCCGGCACGCGCGCCCGCAAGCAGCGCACCATGAGCTTTAACGCGTTAATTAGCGTCAACTATCCGCCCATAGCCTACATCCGCAACGACCGCATCGTGCGCAACGGGCTTCACGGCACGCATCAGGGCGAAAACCCGGTGCGCTTCTACGACAGCATCGACCCGCGCGTATTTGTACTCAAGCTTACGCCCGGCGTAAACCCGGGCATCCTCGACGCCCTTGCCGACAGCTACGACGCCGTGATTCTGGAGACCTTTGGCATTGGCGGTATCCCCGAGTTTGGCGAGTCGGGCGAGTCATTCCAGGAGGCGATTTTCCGCTGGGTCGATTCGGGCCGCACCGTCGTTATGACCACGCAGGTCCCCGAAGAGGGCCTCGATCTGGGCGTATAAGAGTTCGGCCGCGCTTACGCCGCTCATCCGGGCAATCTGCGCGGCGATGACATGACCACCGAGACGCTTGTGGCCAAGACCATGTGGGCACTCGGCCAGTCACGCGATGCCACCGAAATCCAGCGCCTGTTCTACAGCCAAGTCAACCACGACCGCGTCCCGATGGCGTAATCCCTAAGGCAGCTCCACTTATCGCAGCCTTAAACGACAGGTGGTCCCCCTCGGGCCGTGCAAAAATCGGAGTATTCTGCAATTTCTCCTCCGGAGGCATAGAATCGGCCGATTATTAGACGAACTTTTAGGACGAAGGGTCCGTCTAATAAATATTTATTCCTCATTTTTATTTTGCGTGTGGATTATCTACTGTCAAAAAGGCAAAGCCAGCCGCTCGAGCTACCATCTACGGCCGAACTGGTGCTGAATACTCGCGATTTTGCACATCGCAACCAGGGGGACCCGCCCAAAGAGCGTCAAATAGCAGCGGGGAACGCCCTATTCGATACCCTCGAGAAGCTCTGACACCGTCATGCCAAGGGCGGGCGCGATCTTAAATAGAACCTTGAGCGTGAAATTTGCCGTCCCATCTTCGATTCGGTCGAGGTAGGGTCGGCTGATTCCTGTCGCCACACAAAAATCAACCTTGGAGATACCAAGGTCCCTGCGTGTCTCTTCGACCCGCCTGCCAAGAATCTGTTTCGCACGTTCGTCCATGCAGCCGAGTTTGAAATGGAGCCGAACATAAACGTAAACTATAGTTTACGTTTTGCCGAATACACAGGAGTTTTCTATGTCGGGTTCTTCGGTCCGCACGTACCGAGCCACGCTTCGCACAAACAGCGCACCGCCCAAGCTCGTCGTCGTTGAAGCAGAATGTCTCTCGCCCGATGAGCGCACAGCATTTGCATTGCTATCAAGTCGCGTCGCCGCCGTTCTGGTCCCTTGCCCGGCGCAAGGTGAACTTGCCATCCAATGCCAAGCGCACAGCTGCTCGCTCAATCAGGCTGCCGTAATCGCAACCAGCCAGCGTGGCCTGCCCCTTCTCCTGGAAGCCGGTATCGCACTCGCCCTTCGCGGCGCCGGATACGAAAACGAGGCCGCCGCCGATGTAGTCTTTCAACCACGATCGAGCGGCGGCCTCGCAGCAGCCATTGAATATGCGTGCAGGCTCGTTGCCTAAAAGGACAAGCTAGAAACCAAAGCCAAAGCCCGTTCCGGTAATCGCCGAGTACATAAAGTAAACGTTGATCACGTTGAGGAACACACCCGTGATGCAACCGTTGCGCAGGTAGCGTTCGCACACGATGCGCGCCATGGCGGCGGAGTCATCATTGTTTTTGGCCTGACGTCCCGCCGTAAAGTATGTCGCCACGCTCAGCAGCAGGTTGAGCACCGGTAGCGCCAGCAGCTCGTAGCTCTTGCCCCATCGCGTCACCTCGCCGGCTGCGTTAAACTTCGTTGCCACCTCGGGGCCAATGTTGGGGATTACATACGCTGCGACCACCAGCGGAAGCACCGCAAGCACCAGCAGTGCGATGCCCATGTAGCCGGCTTTTTTGCCATATTTGAACATATGCGTCGTCCTTACACGTTAAAGCGGAAGTGCACGACGTCGCCATCGGCCATGACATAGTCCTTGCCCTCAATACGCAACTTGCCGGCGGCCTTGGCGCCCTGCTCGCCGCCGAGCTCGATGTAGTCGTCGTAGCCAATGACCTCGGCCTTAATAAAGCCGCGCTCAAAGTCGGTGTGGATGACGCCGGCAGCCTGCGGGGCAGTCGCGCCTTGGCGAACCGTCCAGGCCTTGACCTCCATCTCGCCAGCCGTAAAGAACGACTGCAGGCCGAGCAGCTTGTAGGCAGCCTGAGCGAGCACGTCCAGGCCGGGCTGCTCCAGGCCCAGGCTCTCCAGGTAGTCGGCCGCGTCCTCGGGATCGAGCTCGGAAAGCTCGGCCTCGATCTTGGCGCAGATAGGCAGCGGCTTGACGCCGTCGATGGGCGCCAGATCGTCGTTGAGCATATCCTCGTCCACGTTGGCCACATACAGGATGGGCTTCATGGTGAGCAGGAACAGACCCTTGGCGGCGGCACGCTCCTCGTCGGTCATCTCCATGGACGCGGCGCGCTTGCCCTCGTTGAGCCAAGCAAGCAGACGCTTGGCCACCTCGAACTTGGGCATGAGCTCCTTGTCGCGCTTGGCCTCCTTCTCGAGCTTGGGCAGCTGCTTCTCGAGCGTGCCCATGTCGGCCAGGATGAGCTCGGTCATGATGGTGTCGGCATCGCCGGCGGGATCGACGAACTCACCCGTGCGGCCCACCTCACGCATGACGTTGGGGTCCTTAAAGTAGCGCACGACCTCGCAGATGGCGTCGGTCTCGCGGATGTTTGCCAAGAACTGGTTGCCCAGGCCCTCGCCCTCGTTGGCACCCTTCACCAGGCCCGCGATGTCGACAAACTCGACCGTAGCCGGCACAATGCGGCCCGGGTTGACGATGTCGGCAAGCTTTTGCAGGCGGCTATCGGGCACGTCGACGATACCCACGTTGGGGTCGATCGTGGCAAACGGGTAGTTGGCGGCAAGGCCGGTCTTTTTGGTAAGCGCGGTGAACAGCGTCGACTTGCCCACGTTGGGCAGGCCCACGATACCGATGGAAAGGGACACGACAGCTCCTTTTGGTACAGGTACTTCAAACTGTATAAGTATAGCGCCGCCGCAGCATCCGGGCGAATCCGGACACCGCGGCGGCGCAAATGAAGCAGAGATGCGTGAGAGTTCGAGACAGTAGTCCTTACTTAAGCTCGGGCCAGAAATCCTTGTTGGCCTCGATGAGCTCGTCCAGGATCTGCTTGGCAACGCTCGCCGAAGGAATGGTCTTGGAGAGCGTGAGTGCCTGCCAGAGCTTCTGGTAGCTGCCCTCGACCCAAGCCTGGACAACGAGCTTCTCGACGGAAACCTGCTGCTCCATCAGGCCCTTCTGGAACTGCGGAATCGGGCCCTGGCAGATCTTCTCAAAGCCGTTGGAACCGACGATGCAAGGCACCTCGACCATGGCCGTCGGGTCGAAGTTGGGCACAGCGCCATCGTTGGGGACGATCAGCAGGAAGCGCTCGAGCGTATTCTCGGCCAGTGCGCAGGCAAGGTCGACGATGTAGTTGGCATGTACATCTGGCTCAAAGCCGCCGTCCTTGGCAGTACCCTTGGCGATGATGTCGCGGCAAGCGCCAAAGACCTTCTTCTCGCGGCCGTCCATAACCTCATTGGCGCGAGTGTAGTTGGGGTCAGACGTCTCGACGACATAGTCCGGGTACAGGTAATACTTGAGGTAGGTATTGGGAATCGTCTCGGGATCGACAGCATAGACATCCTTGGCCTTGCCGAAGGTGTGAATCCAGCTCTCCTCGACATGCTGCTCCTTACCGGCCTCGTGCTCGATGCCGTCCAGGTAGCCGTTCTTAGCCAAGTGCTCCTTAATCTGCGGCATGAGGTCGTTGCCGTCCTTGTCGTAGATCTTGCTCCACCAACCAAAGTGGTTGAGGCCGTAGTAGCTATACTGCAGCTCGCGACGATCCTTGATGCCGCACATACGGCTCATCTTATCCATAAGGTCGATCGGCATGTCGCAGATGTTGATGATGCGGCTGTTGGGGCGCAGCACGCGGCAGGCCTCGGCGACGATGGCCGCGGGGTTGGAGTAGTTGAGCATCCAGGCGTTGGGGCTGTACTTCTCCATGTAGTCGAGGATCTCGATGACACCACCGATGGAGCGCATGCCGTAGGCGATACCGCCGGCACCGCAGGTCTCTTGGCCAACGCAGCCGTACTTGAGAGGAATCTTCTCGTCGAGCTCACGCATGGCGTACAGGCCGACGCGGATGTGAGCGAGGACGAAATCGGTCCCGGTGAATGCGGTCTCGGGGTCGGTGGTGTAGCTAAACTCAACCTCGGGGGCGTTCTCGTGGAAGTAGATCTCGCAGGCCTTGGCCACGGTCTCCTGGCGCTCGGCGTTGTTATCGTAGAAGGTCACCTTGTTGACCGGAAAGCGGTCGCGCTCCTCAAGCAGCATCAGAGCGATGCCCGGGGTGAAGGTAGAGCCACCGCCGGCAATGGTCACGGCATAGTTTTTCTTGGACATGATGTCCTCCTCATTCTGGCCGCTTGCTCAATCCATCCCCGTACGCGGCCTGCACGGTTTGGAATTGTTACCTAGAAGTGGAGTTTTTTATCTCTAGAATCGGCCTTGCGGTGCATACCGGCTCTGCAAGGCCGATTGTTTCGATGGACGATGGTTTACAGAAGAGTCTCGAACTTCAGAAGACTCTCGAACTTCTCGCGAACCTGCGGGACGCTAAGGCCGACGATGACCTGGATTGACTGACCTTGGACCACCAAGCCATGCGTACCGATCGCCTTGAAGGAAGCCTCGGGTGCAACGACGCTCTTGTCCTTGACGTTAACGCGCAGACGGGTAGCGCAGTTCGTTACATCGATGATGTTATCCGTGCCACCGAGCAGATCGAGGATGTTCTCGGCAAGCACCAAGCGCTCATCATCTTTACTCTGGGCGGCCGATTTGCCAGCAGCAGCACCGCCCTGCTTTTGCTTGTAGTCGGCCTTGGACTTGAGCTCGACCTCAACATCGTCATCCTCGCGACCGGGGGTCTTAAAGTCGAACTTGACAATCAGGAAACGGAAGACCACAACCCAAAGAGCGGTAAAGCACAGACCGACAAGGATGGAGATGGCGTACTGCAGACCGTGTGCGGCCCAAAGGGGCAGCCAGTCCCACGAGAGCATCGAGATGATGCCGCCGTCGAAGATGCCAACGACGCCAAGGAGGTTTTGAGCCATGCAGCCAAGCGCTCCGAGCACGCAGTGGACGACGAACAGGCCAGGCGCGATGAACAGGAAGGTGAAGTCAAGCGGCTCGGTAATACCGCAAAGCATAGCGGTAAGGGTGACCGGAATCAGCAGAGCCTTGACGCGCTGCTTGCGCTCGGGTTTGGCGGTCATATAAAACGCAATGGCGACGCCAAGCGAGCCGAAGACCTTAGTCCAACCAGGGCAGGTATAGGCAGCCCAGGGTGCGGCATCCTTAAGAGCAATGCTCGGATCGGCAGCCAGTTGGGGCAGGATGTTAGCCCAAGCGGCAAAGATGCCGCCATTGACCGCCGCGTTGTCGTAATAGAACGGCGTATAGATAAAGTGGTGAAGGCCTGTAGGAATCAGCACGCGCTCGAAGAAAGCAAAGACGCCAACGCCGAACGTACCGGCGGAAAGGATGAATCCCTGGAAGGCGGAGATAGCAGCCTGAACATGCGGCCACACCAGGCAGGCGATAAGAGCGACCGGAACCATAACGAAGAAACCGATCATATAGATGAACACGGAGCCCGAGAACACGCCCAGCCACTCAGGAAGTTCGGTGTCGAAGAACTTGTTATGCAGCATCGTGGCGATACCAGAGATAATGAGCGCGCCCATGATGCCCATATCAAGCGTTTTGATGCTTGCGATAGTGGCAAGACCAGTACCACTGCCCGCCTCGACAGAGTAGTCAACACCAAAGACAGGGCCCCACTGCCCCAAGATTGTGCTTACAAAGTAGTTGAAGGTAAGGTAGATGGCCAAAGCCTCCATGCAGCAGCGAGCGTTCTGCTTGTTCGCGAGCGAGATTGGCAACGCTACGCAAAACAGCAACGGCATCTGGTTAAAGAGCGTCCAACCACCCTGGAGCAGCACATTCCAGCAATCAAACCAAAGATGACCCGCTGTGGCCATCTCGCCAAAGATCGCCTCGGTGGTAAACAACGTACCCAGGCCGACGACGATTCCGGAAAATGCGAAAAGAATTGCAGGCGTGTACATTGCACCGCCGAAACGTTGTATCTTTTGCATCATGACGGGGAATCCCCCTCTCTTCATTCGGAGCGACTGCGGTTTTGGCTTCACTCGAGACCGCAGACGCGCCGTTTGCGTGTACCTCGTGCAATAGGACGGGTGGGCCCGCTTCCCTGACTTCTTGCGCTTCTATTTTTATCATATCACTTATCTAGACAAGTTAGCATAAATACTACGGTCGGTAAACGGTTGATTATTGGCCGTAAACGGTATGAGTCCAGTGTTTTGCCTGCTAAATCTGACATACCTTATGGCTGCATTTAAAATTTCTTTTCTACTTGTCTAGATGTGCTTGTCTATATCTATAGACATACCTATACTTCATTACAACATTCACCGCCACGTTAAGGAGTCACCATGAAAAGCGCGGTCTTCTATGGAAAGCACGACCTCAGAGTCGAGGAATCGGCAAAGCCGGCCGTGGGCAGGCGCGACGTTCTGATCAACGTCAAAGCTTGCGGCGTCTGCGGTACCGACGTTCATATCTATGAAGGCGACAAGGGTGCAGCCGACGTTACCCCGCCCACGATCCTTGGTCATGAGTTTGCGGGCGTTGTCGAGGCCGTGGGCAGCGACGTCGCTGGCTTTAAACCGGGCGATCGCGTGTGCATCGACCCAAACCATCCCTGCGGCTGCTGCGAACCCTGCCGCGACGGAATCAACCACTACTGCGAGCATATGACCGGTTACGGCACCACTGTTAACGGCGGCTTTGCCGAGTACTGCTCCGTCGATATGCAGCAAGTTTACAAGTTGGGCGATCACACCAGCTTTGAGCAGGGTGCTATGACCGAGCCCGTCGCCTGCTGCCTGCACGGCATCGATATGTGCAACATCAAGCCCGGCAGCACAGTTGTCGTTATCGGCGGTGGCATGATCGGTCTGCTCATGATGCAGCTTGCTAAAAACGCCGGCGCCACCAAGGTTGTCTTGCTCGAGCCTGTCGAAGGCAAGCGCGAGGTTGCGCTCAAACTCGGCGCCGACCTGGCAATTGATTCCATCCACGAGGACGTCCCGGCCCGCCTGAAGCAGGAGGGCGTCGGCAACGTCGATGTCGTTATCGAGTGTGTTGGCAAGCCCGTCACCATCGAGCAGGCCATCCAGATCGCCGGCCATAAGGCTACGGTCATGATGTTCGGCCTCACCAAGCCCGATGAGACAATCACCGTCAAGCCCTTCGAGGTCTTCCAGAAGGAGCTTGTGCTTACCTCGTCCTACATCAACCCTTATACGCAGCGTCGCGCGCTCGAGCTCATCGACTCTGGCAGGCTCGACGTATCCTCGATGGTCGCCAAGGTGGCTTCCCTCGACGAACTCGGCGCCATCCTGTCAGACCCAGCTCTGCGTGCCATGGGTAAATATATAATCGACCCCAGCAAGTAAATCGATCGACACCTGCGCGAGCGGTCCTCATCCACCGCTCGCGCACTCAGCTCTAGGAGACCGTCGTGGCGCGAGCCATCTTCCAAACTATTTATGACAACGTGAAGCAGTCGATTGACGACGGCACATACGCCTATCAGAGTTATCTGCCTTCGGAGACTGAGCTCACGCAGCTGTTTGACTGTTCGCGCATGACGGTCCGTCGCGCCATCTCGATGCTTGCGGCAGATGGTTACGTGCTCCCCCAGCAAGGCAAAGGCATGCGCGTCATTCGCAACATCAGTGACGAGAAGAGTCGTGGCGGCGGCGGACTCGAGACCTTTAAGGAAATCGCGGTCAACCGAGGCTTTGAGCTCAAGACTGTCACCACCGTCTTTGAGCTCCTCATCTGCAGCAAGACGCTCTCCAAGATTACCGGGTTTCCCGAAGGCTGTGAGCTCACACGCGCCAAACGCATCCGTTATGCAGACGGACAAGCCGTGTGCTCCGACGACTCCTATTATCTAAGCTCACAGGTACCGGGACTGACACCCGAGATTGTCAACGATTCGATCTATCGTTACCTCGAAGAAGATCTTGGCATTAAGATTGCCACGGGCAAACGCGATGTAACGATTGAGCATCCCACGCCCGAGGATGCACGCGTGCTCGATCTCGACGACTTTAACGCACTCGCCGTTATACGCGGGCAGACCTACAACGCCGACGGCATCCTTAAGGAATACACCGAGACCAAACAGGTCCCCGGGGTCTTTTTGCTCCATGAAACCGTGACGCGCAACGGTACCGGTCGAACCGGCCACCAAAGTAGCATGAACTAACCATTTATTAGTTGCGGTGGAATAGTTCCTAGAATGGCCAGCTTAAGGGCAAAACAGGAACTATTCCACCGCAACTTTTTTGGCCGGTGGGGCAGTACCTGTCCCACCGGCCATCATTTACGCTCTTTTAGCTAGTCCGCAAGCTTCTCCACCTGATCGAGCATCTTGTCGAGCTTGGCCTTTGCCTCGGCCTTGACCTTCTCAGCTTCTTCGTGAGCCTTCGCCTTCTGGGCGGCCTTTTCCTCGGCTTCGGGATCGACAACGACCAGATTGGATGCATCATGCTCAACAAGCTTGAGCGCATGCTCGGGGCACACCTTGACGCAGGCTCCGCAACCTAGGCAATACGTGGACTCCAACGCAAAGCGGCCGCTTCCCACCAGATCGCAGGCGAACGTGGGGCACACGTTGACGCACTCGCCGCACGACGTGCACTTGTCAAAATCGCATTCCGGCGTGCTCACCTGCATGTTCTGGGCAAGCTCGGGGTGGTTTTGCAACGTCGAGAGCACCAGTTGACGCCCGTGCGTGAGCGAACGGCGACGCTTGGTCGTCGTGGTGCCGCACATGGTGTTGAGCGTGCGCTCCAGCTGGGTAATCTGATGGCGATGGGCCTTGAGCTTTTGCGTCACCGAGGCCAGCGCCGCCGTCGCCGGGTTGAGCTTGGTCACCGTCAGGCCCGTGGTGCGGGCAATCTTTTCCATGTACTCCTTGCGCTCGTACTCGCGGCGCTTATGGCACTTGAGGCTCTTGGGGTCGACCTCCAGGCCCATACCCGTGCCAGACCACTCTTCGGCCTTCGCAATCGCCTCGCCCAGAATGTCCTCACCGCCGGTGTTGCGGCATTTATCGCACACGCCCAACGGCAGGTACACACTCACGTTGGGATAGTCGGCCAGTACCGAGAACCAGGTCTCTGCCGTAATATCGCCCACGCAGGCAACGACGACTTCGTTTTCACGCGGCATGCGCTTAAGGGCACGCGTGCAGGTGACGTAGGCGGTCTCGTGGCTCGTAGCCGCCGAGACAATGTCGTCGTAGACGTTTTTGGGCGCCAGGCGCGGCGAGATGATCGCCTCGGTCGGACAGGCAGCGGCGCACAGGCCGCACTTGCGACAGGAGTCAAGGATCTCAATGGCGTCTTCCTCGACCTCGATAGCGTTGACCGGACACACGTCCATGCACGCGGTGCAGCCGCTCTTTTCGTTTTTGCAGGTCAGGCACGGAATGGTGTTGCCGCGCGGGCGCTCCTTGTAGTCGGCAGGATTCCACTGCGGCGCCGACGGATCGAGTGCATCGGTCACGCCGCCAAGCGGGTTTTTAAGAAAGTCGAAACCCTTGCTGATCTCGATAATGTCATCAAACAGATCGTGTTCCTGCGCCATGCGCGGCCCCTCCCTGAGCAGTGCAAACAAGCAAGAGATAATGATACGCTATCGGCCCACGCCTCGGGCAAATTACACGCGGAGCACCTTTGCGGCAAATAGCCCATGGCCTATCGCCGCCTCGATTGCACAAGGTCAATCAAGTGCCAAACTATGCCTCGCACATGAGCTGCACGAGCTTTTGTTTGGTCACTTTGGCCTGCTCGTTGGCCATGTTGCGCTCGTTTCTAAAGACCGCATTTGCAACACCCTGCAGATCGCCATCGGAAATCACGCTGCACGGACCGTCCATCGACGCCGCCGTGGGGCATACGCACAACGGCAACTCGGCATAAAACGCAACGGCCTTGGCGATATCGAGCATCTTGCCGCCGCCAATACCCACCACCATGTCGCAATACTCGGCCTGGGCTTCCTTAGCCATTTCGACAACGGCCTCTTCCGTACACGGACCGTCATAAATCTTAAAGAACGGCTCGCTTAGATCTTCGTCCAGAAATCCATCGACGATCTGCCTGCACAGCCGATCCTCGGTGCCCTGGTCAAACAAGACATAGGCAGCGCAGCCCAACCATGACAAATACTTGCCTTGACGCGACAGTTCGCCCGGCCCCTGAACATACCGGCCGGGGCCGCCGTTAACCACAGGAAGCGCCATACGAGAATCCGCCCTTTCATCATCAACAATTGGTGCAAAGCAACCTGACCCCTTTGCACCATAGCAAAAAGGGGCAAAGCCATCTGTTGGCTTTGCCCCTTCCTTAGCTTGATTTACTCATCCATGAGATAGTAGTGACCCAGTGCGTCGGCACCCAGAATGGCGTTTGCAACCATCTCGGGCGTCACCTCAAACGGCATGTTGCACATGGTGTCATCGGGTGCGCAGGCGGCCTCGGCAACAATCATGGCCTGCTCGCGCGTAAGCTCGGCAACGCCAAGTTCCTTCATCGTGACCGGCAGGCCCAGCTCAATGCAGAAGCCCAAGACTTCCTCGAGTTTCTCAGTCGGAGCATCCTCGAGTACCAGCTGGACGATAGTGCCAAAGGCGACCTTCTCGCCGTGATACATGCCGTGGCACTCGGGCAGCATCGTCAGGCCATTGTGGATGGCATGAGCAGCAGCAAGGCCCGAGCTCTCAAAGCCGATGCCGGAGAGCAGCGTGTTTGCCTCGATGATATGCTCGACGGCAGGCGTGAGCGCACCCTTCTCCAGCGCGACCTTGGCCTTAACGCCATCGGCCATAAGCGTCTCGTAGCAGAGCTTGGCAAGCGCCAGACCGGCCATGCCGCCCTTGCCGCCAGCGCAGGTGCCGCCGTCGGCATCGTGCGTTGCCTGGGCCTCGAAATAGGTTGCGAGCGCATCGCCCATGCCGGAAACCGTCAGGCGCACCGGGCTCGCCGCGATAACCGTCGTATCCATAAGGACAATATTGGGGTTTGCCTTAAGGAAGAGGTACTTGTCGAACTGGCCGTCATCGGTATAAAGCACCGAAAGCGCCGAACACGGGGCATCGGTCGAAGCAATGGTGGGGCAAATGATAACCGGGGACTCCAGGTAGTAGGCGACGGCCTTCGCGGTGTCGAGGATCTTGCCGCCACCGACGCCGACGACGATATCGCAACCGTTGTCGCGAGCGAGCGCAACCAGGCGATCGACCTCGCCCTTGGAGCACTCGCCGTTAAAATCCTCAAACAGCAGCTCGGCCTTGGCCTCGGCAAAACCGCCCTCGATCTTGGCACCGACGCGCTTCTTGCCCGAAGGCGTCACGATGACGAGGGCCTTAGCGCCGAGCGGCTCGACATAGGAGCCGAGCTTGGCGAGCTCGTCCGGACCCTGAATGTACTTGCTGGGGCTATTGAAAATTGCAGCCATAACTATCCCATTCTCTAAAAAAGAAAGGGGCTCCGTACGGATACGTGCGGAGCCCCTCGTTACGATAACAAGAGTCGATTAGAAATCGATGTCGGTGTCGTAGTAGCAGGCCTTGAGGATCTTCTCGAAGTCGGCAGCCTTGGTCTCACGCGGGTTCTCGGGCGTGCAGGCGTCCTGCTCGGCGTTCGCGGCGATCTCGGGCAGCTTGGCGAGGAACTCCTCCTCGGAAACCATCTGCGGGTTCTCGGCGTCGACCTTCACGCCACCATTCGCGTAATCCTTGATGGACTGCGGAATGTTGAGCTGGTCGTTGAGGTCGCGGATCTTCTGGACGAGCGCAGCGATGAGCTCCTCGTTGGTCTCGCCGGGAAGGTGCAGGATCTCCTTGGCCACGTAAGCGTAACGCTCGGCAGCACGGGGATCCTTGGAGTTCCACTGGATGACCTTGCCCAGGTACATGGCGTTAGCGGCACCGGGGATGATGTGGCCGTTCTCGAAGGCAGCACCGGTCTTGTGAGCCATGGAGTGAACGATGCCGAGCAGGCCCGAGGAGAAGGCGATACCGGCGATGCACTGAGCCTCGTGCATGTGCTGACGGGCCTCATGGTCGCCAGCATAGGACTTGGGCAGCCACTCGACGATCTCGCGGATGCCGTGCAGGGCGTTGGCGTCGGTGAACATAGAGGCGCAGGTGGAAACGTAGGCCTCCATGCAGTGGGTCAGAGCATCCATGCCGGTGTGAGCGCACAGCTTGGCGGGCATGGTGTAGGTGAGCTCGGGGTCGACGATGGCGACATCAGGGGTGATGTTGAAGTCGGCCAGCGGGTACTTGATGCCCTTGGCGTAGTCGGTGATGACGGAGAAGGCAGTGACCTCGGTAGCGGTGCCGGAGGTAGAAGAGATGGCGCAGAAATGAGCCTTCTGACGCAGCTCGGGGAAGCTGAACGGCTGGATGATGTTATCGAAGGACTCCTCGGGATACTCGTAGAAGACCCACATGGCCTTAGCGGCATCGATGGGCGAGCCGCCACCGATGGCGATAATCCAGTCGGGCTCGAACTCGCGCATGGCCTCGGCGCCCTTCATGACCGTCTCGATGGACGGGTCGGACTCGACGCCCTCGAACAGCTTGACCTCGAAACCGCCTTCCTTAAGGTCGGCCTCAACGTCCTGCAGGAACCCGCCGCGGCGCATAGAGCTGCCGCCAGAAACGATGATGGCCTTCTTGCCCTTGAGGTTCTTCACCTCGTGGCGAGCACCCTCACCAAAGTACAGATCGCGAGGATTGGTAAAACGTCCCATACTGTGCCTCCTAAACAAGCCCCTCTTAGACTTGCGTATATAACGGAGCACCCAATTGGCTCCGTTAGGACCGGTTTGCGCGTTGCCGGCGATGACAATGCGCGATGTCTAAACGTCTCAACGCTCAGACAAACACTATTTTACCGTTCTGGTTGGTCAGTTATTCACCTAAAGCCGCCAATGATGAAACGTTTTTTCTATCCCTGAAGACCCTTGTGCGGCATCCATACTCCCAAGCTGGGCAAACGTTTTATCAAGGTTGACTACATATCCCGGGCAGGACGGTGCCCCTCCAAAATATGCACCGTTCGCCGCCAAAAATCGACCGTTTGCGGCACCGTGATACCACTCGGTCGTCCAAGGTGCCGACATTTGTGCGACATCCGTCTTCGTGGTGCAAAGGTGCAAGTCCAAGTGCGGCACCCCCGGTGTGCCACATGCGGGTAAACTAGAACCTTATATAGAAACATTTGAACCCTAACCGCAGCAAAGGAGGCCCCATGGCATTCGATCCCATTCAAGAGGATTGCCATCGCCTCGTTCTTGAGGCCTTGCGCCGCGACAATATCCCGCTCACCGACGCTGCCGCCGTAGAGCGTCTGATGGAACAATTCACCCGCAACCCCGCACCGCTCATCGTGCACGACCGCGACCGCGCCGGGCATCTGATTGCCAAGGTGGTCGAGGCTGTCGACTACCGCATTCCCTTTATCTCCGACGATACCCAGGCAGAGCAAGAAGAAGCCGCAGCCGAGAACATGCGCCGCGAGGCGGCCGCACTCGATCCGGCCAACTGGGATGCCCAGCGCATGCTGACGGCACTCACCGCCGAATCCAACGAGGAATACGTGCAGTATCTGGTGTCCAAGTGCGACGAGGTGGAGCACGATCTGGCGCTCAAGATCGCCTCGGCGCAGGACCCCTACGAGCGCGAGGCCGCAGGCGACCTTATGCGCCGCCCCTACCTGCGCTGGCTTGCCGCCTTGGCATCGCGCGCGCTCATTAGCGGACGCTACCGCATGTCGCTCGAAGCCGCAAATCGCAGCTTGGACTTTGCGCCCAACGACCCCGCTGGTGTCCGCCACACCGCGATGCTCGCCATGGCAAAGCTCGAATACCCCGCCGAGGAGCTCAAGCGCTTTCGCTCCGCTCACTCCGAGCCGTACCTCGCGAAAACCCCGCTGCGCCGCCGCCCCAAAGATGCGGAGCGTGACTTGGACCCGTGGACGCTCATCGCGCTGATGAGCGCTGCCTGGCGCGAGCTGGACTACGAGGGTGCCGAACACTACCTGCGTATCCTTGTGCGTTCGTGCCCGCACGCAGCCGAGGCGCTCTACTTCCAAACCGAGTTTCCCGATGGCGTCTATGCCCGCGTCAACGTGGGTGTGGGCTCCACCGACGAGCTCGTCCTTGCGCTGTCCGAGGCGACGCCGGTACTGCAGGAGGGCCTGGGCGCCCCCGACAACGCCAGTTTTGCCGCCTGGGTCGCCACCAACGATATCGTGCGTTCCCAAATCGATGAGCGCATACTGCGGGCGGCCGAGCAGGGTTTGCCGTTTAAGGGAGGAGACCTCTAATGGATCCGAGCGTCTACATCCCCGCCTACCTGGAGCGCACCTATCTGGCGTCGCACCCCGAACTCACCGATGCAGCACGCGAGCTTGTCCATAACGACATCAGCGCAAACCCTCTCAAGTATGCGCAGACCGAGCATGCCCAAGCGCTGCTGTCCTATGCCGGCGTTCATCGTCATTTGCTCGACGCGCTTCGCCGCATCGAGGACATGGGCAGCGACGAGGAGTTCGAGCAGACGCGCAATCGTCTGTTCGACGACATGCGCGATGAGCTGCTCAAGATTGTCCGCGTCGATGCGTATGTCCTCGATGCCCAGCTGCTCGCCATCATTTTGGCGGACACGCCCGTCGACGCCTGCCTGGGCGACCTGATGAAGCTCGAGGCGACCACGGCCGATTACCTGCAGCAAAGCGTGCCCGGGTTCGATATGGAGGCCCCGCACTACTGGGCCAATAATGTTTTGGCCGACGGTGTCACTGCAGCAGACCTTACCGTGAGCGAGCCGGCTCTTATCGGGTGGCTTCACACGCTTGAGGCCATCTCGCATCTGTGCATGGCGAGCGCCCGCTACCGCGCTGCCGCCAACTACGCCCGCCGTGTTCTTAAGGCAGAAGGCTATCCCACCCGAGCTGCAGGCACCGTGCTACTCGCCCTCGCTCGCTTGGAAGACGAGGACGGCTTTTTTGCCCTGGCCCACCAGCTCGAAGAAGAGATCGGGGCTGACGCGCTCGAGAACTCTCCTTGGTACCTGCTCGCCCGCACGATTCTGCTGTTCAAAACAAACAAGATGCGTCCGGCAGTGCGTGCGCTGCGTGAGTTCGCTAACCGCTGCGAGGGCGGTGCGTTCTTCTTACTGAACCCCATGTACCAGACACCGTACCTTCCCTGCCGGCCCGAGCCACACGATCCCTGGGATCTTTCGCACCAGGCCGTTTGGGAAGCGGACGGTATTATCTCGGACACTCCCGACTTTGCCCCCTGGGCCAATGCCTGCGAAGACGTGTCGCAGCTTGCCCAGGAATTTGCGCGCCGCTACGGTTTTTAGTGACGCACTCGACCCGACCATGTCGTTTACGTTAGGAACGGTTTCATGAACCTCCGCTCATCTCTTGCCTGCACCTCGAGCGATATCGCTCGCTGGGGACTGCGCTCCGTCCTCAAGCGCCAGGGCGGCGTACTCCCCGGCCGCATCGCCATGAAGATCGACCCCGAGTTGCTGAGCGACCTTGCCGGCCTTGTCGCCCGCAGCGTGGTGCTCACCGGCACCAACGGCAAGACCACGACCGCGACGCTGCTCTACGACCTGGTGCGGGCCATGGGCTACAAGGCCGGGCTGATCTCGCCGGAGGTCAACAAGCTCGCCGGCCGCGCGGTCGACGCCACCCACACCACGCCCGCATCGCACCGCCTGACC
>URTW01000001.1 GCA_900550815.1 uncultured Collinsella sp. | reverse complement strand
ACAAGGCCAAGGAGAGCTGCGAGTCTGGCGAGCGGGGCAAGCGCACCGTGGCGAGCTTCCACTACATGATCTAAAAGAACGACGAGTATTTCGACGTCGAGTGGCGCCGCAAGAAGGGTGCCGGCCCGATCCTGGTCAACCTGGTGCACGACGTCGACCTGCTCCGCTACCTGCTGGGCGAGCCCGTTGCCGTCCAGGGCATGCAGTCCAGCGCCGCCCGCGGTTTTGAGACCGAGGACTCCGCCGTGGTCAACGTCCGTTTTGCCGATGACGCGCTCGCAAGCATGACCATCTCCGACGCCACCGCCAGCCCCTGGAACTGGGAGGCAACCGCTCGCGAGGATCCGCAGTACCGCCCCTTCGACGCCGACGCCTACTTTATCGGCGGAACCTTGGGCGCCCTGTCGCTGCCCCGCCTGCACCAGCTCTCCTACGACGGCGCCTCTAACTGGCACAAGCCGCTGCAGATGGAAATCCCGGCCGTGGACCCGGCGCTGCCGCACAAGATGCAGCTCAAGCACTTTGTGAAGGTCGTCCGCCGCGAGGTCGAGCCCGTCGTGACCCCCGCCGATAACGTCAAGACGCTCACGCTGCTTAACGCTATCAAGGAGGCCGCCGAGACCGGCCAGCTCGTCGAGCTGTAACGCTTTAGGGCGGGCCGCGGCAGAAACCCCATGCCGAACCCTTCGGTCCGCCACCAACAAGCCCCTCTTCTTTGCCCCGCGAGCAGCCTCCTGCCCGCGGGGCCTTTTGCTACCTTGCCGACGATTTTTCTGGAGCGGGGGCCATTTTGCACCTCGACCTGATTCGTTCGCCACGAAATGGGCCTATCTACTACGTTTAACCGACCTCCCTCAACCATACCGAATTTCGCGAAATAAAAATCGCAGGTAAACGGCTTGCGTATTTTCGGAAAACCGGGGGATGGTCGACCCATACGGTTCAAACGTAGTAGATAGGCCGTTTTCGTGGAGCGGCCTCAAAACAGTCTTTTGGGACGGGTGGTATCCTTGGTAGCCCTGTGCTGCAAACGTACCTTAAACGCAAGGAGTCCCATGGATCTTATCGCCCAGCTCGCCCGCGAGCTCAACCTTAAGGCCGCCAACGTCGAGGCGGCCGTCAAGCTCATCGACGAGGGCAACACCATCCCCTTTATCTCGCGCTACCGCAAGGAAACCACGGGCGGCATGGACGACGTCGCCCTGCGCGCACTCAACGAGCGTCTGTCCTACCTGCGCAATCTTGAGCAGCGTAAAGAGGACGTCATTCTGCTCATCGACGCCCAGGGCAAGCTCACGCCCGAACTCGAGCAGCAGATTCGCAAGGCCACGCAGCTCCAGCGTGTCGAGGACCTCTACAAGCCCTACCGCAAAAAGCGCATGACCCGCGCACAGAAGGCCCGCGAGGCCGGCCTGGAGCCGCTCGCCAACATGATCATCATGCAGGCCTCGGCCAAGGGCAGCGCACTCGACGCCGCCGCGGAATACGTCAACGGGGAGGCCGGCTTCGACACGCCCGAGAAGGCGCTTGCCGGCGCCGCCGACATCGTGGCCGAGACGGTGGCCGAGGACCCCGAGAACGTCGCCGACCTGCGCGCCTTTACGCAAAACACCGCCGACATCGTCGTCGAGGCGACCGACCCCGCCGAGAAGACCCCCTACGAGCCCTACTACAACTTTGACGAGCCGCTACGCCGTATTCCCACCCACCGCGTGCTGGCCATCGACCGCGGCGAGCGCGAGGGCAAGCTCCGTGTGCGCGTAAACGTCGACGGCGCCGCCGCCACGGCACGCCTCGGCAGCCGTTGGCCCCGCCGCCAAGGCGTCTTCGCGCCCGTCTTTGACGCCGCTATCGCCGACGGCTACAAGCGCCTCATGGCCCCCTCACTGGAGCGCGAGGCCCGCGCCAAACTCACCGTTCGCGCCCAGACCGAGGCCATCAACGTCTTTGCCAAGAATCTCGAGGGCCTGCTCTCGGCACGCCCCGTGCGCGGCGCCCGCGTGCTCGCGCTCGACCCAGGCTACCGCACCGGCTGCAAGGTCGCCGTCATGGACGAGACCGGCAAGCTGCTCGACCACGGCGTGGTCTACCCCACCAAGCCGCGCCACGACGTCGCCGGCACCAAGCGCGAGCTCGCCCGCCTCGTCAAGAAGGACGGCGTCAACACCATCGTCATCGGCAACGGCACCGCCAGCCGCGAGACCGAGGAAGTCGTCTCGGAGTTCATCGCCGAGCAGGCGCCTGGGCTGCGATACACCATCGTCAACGAGGCCGGCGCGTCGGTGTACTCCGCCTCCGAGCTCGCAAGCCAGGAATATCCCGACCTGGACGTCACCGTGCGCGGCGCCATGAGCCTGGGCCGCCGCCTGCAAGACCCGCTGGCAGAACTCGTCAAGATTCCGCCCCAGTCCATCGGCGTGGGCCAGTACCAGCACGACCTTGACCAGGCAGAGCTTTCGCGCACCCTGGGCCACGTAGTGGAAGACGTCGTCAACCGCGTGGGCGTCGACGTCAACACCGCAAGCGCGAGCCTGCTGGGATACGTATCGGGTATTACGCCGAGCGTAGCCAAAAACATCGTGGCCTACCGCGAGGAAAACGGCGCCTTTACCGATCGCCGCCAACTCAAGAAGGTCCCTAAGCTGGGACCCAAGGCATATCTCAACGCCGCGGGCTTCCTGCGCATCAGCGATGGCAAGAACCCACTCGACGCGACAAGCGTCCACCCCGAGAGCTACGAAGTGGCCACGTCCGTCTTGGAACGCGCCGGCGTTAAAGCAAGCGAGCTCAGCCGCGGCGGCGTGCCCGACATTGAGCGCCGTCTGGGCAGCATCTCGGCGCTGGCAAGCGACCTGGACTGCGGCACCCTCACGCTCATCGACATCGTTAACGAACTCAAGAAGCCCGGTCGCGACCCGCGCGACGACGCGCCCGAGGTGGTCTTTAGCCGCTCGGCACTTTCCATCGACGACCTGAAGCCCGGCATGGAGCTCAAGGGCACGGTGCGCAACGTCGTCGACTTTGGTGCCTTCGTCGACGTGGGCGTGCACCAGGACGGCCTCGTGCACATCTCCAAGCTGGCCAACCGCTTCGTCAAGCACCCGAGTGATGTCGTGCGCGTCGGCGACACGGTGAAGGTATGGGTAGAAAAGGTCGATCGCGACCGCAAAAAGATCTCCCTCACCATGGTGAAGGGAAAGTAACAGCAAAGGACGAACCACCGCTGCCCATCGTCGAACTTGCAAGTTTTTCTCACCCAATGGAAACAACCTGCAAATACCGCAACAAAACTTTCGCTTGCATATGGGCGTTGCACTGCTAAACACTTTACCTACGTTTATCAAGGCGTGAGCTGCGGGTTTTTATCTTCTCGGCGAACGGTTTTGCAGATTTACCATTTTTATATCGACGCCCCAGCGGCAAAACGTTTTTGCTGATCATCGCGGTTGATTCCGTTCACGGAACAGAAGCAGCGCCTTGCCGGCTCGTTTTCACAATCGTCCCAAAGCAAAAAGCGGTGACGCCTCATTTGAGACGTCACCGCTTCCGTGTAGGAGCCGGTTATCGGAGCTCCGCCCGATTAGGGCTTAACGTACGCCTGGATTACTCTTCCTCAACGTGATTGATCACAGCACCCTTGGTGTGGATGAAGTTGGGGACGAAGGCGACGACCAGAAGGACAGCGAGAATCGCGTAGACACCGGTGGTACCGAAGGCCTCGGCAGCGCGGCCAAGCGTAATACCAATGACGGAGAAATCGAAGTCGCCGAACGTAGTGTTCTTGAAGCCAAAGACGTCAAGAACGGGCAGGAGCAGGGCCGGGGCAAAGGTGATGAGCAGGCCGGTGACGAAAGCACCAAGAGCTGCGCCCTTGCGACCGCCGGTAGCATTGCCGTAGATGCCTGCGGTAGCACCGCAGAAGAAGTGGGGAACCATGCCCGGGATGATAAAGATGCCCAGGGTAGCGCCCACGATGAACATACCGACCACGCCGCCGATGAAGGAAGCGACAAAGCCGAGGATGACGGCAGTGGGAGCATAGGGGAAGAAGACGGCGCAGTCGACGGCAGGGATAGCGCCAGGGATCAGCTTGTTGGAGATGCCCTGGAAAGCCGGGACCAGGTCGGCGAGGATCATACGAACGCCGTTGTAGACGATGGTGACACCAACGGCGAAGGACAGGGCACAGGTCAGGGCATAGACGATTACATTGTCGCCGCCAGCGGTCTTGGTAACGACCGCAGGATCTGCGATGTAAGCGGCGAAAGCGGTAACCAAGTAGAAGAAGGCCATGGTAAGAGCCGTGGAGATGGTGGTGTCGCGCAGGAAGGAGAACTTCTCGGTGCTGTTCTCCTCGGCGTCCTTAGCAAAAAGTGTACCGACTGCAGCGGAGATGTAATAGGCGAGTGAACCGAAGTGGCCCATGGCGATTTCATCGCCATCGGTAACCTTCTCGGTGAAACGCTGACCAACGGCGGGAAGCATAGCGCTCACGAGGCCCAGGAACATGCCGCCCACGATGACAAGCTGGACATCCTGGAAGCCAGATGCCTGCAGAACGGCAGACAGCAGGCAGGCCATAAACATGCTGTGATGGCCCGTCAGGAAGATGTACTTAAACTTGGTAAAGCGGGCAATGATAATGTTCACGACGTAGCCGAGAATCAGGATCATCATGGTCTGAACGCCGAGGACGCTCTGAGCCATCGAAACGACGACCTCGTTGTTGGGCACGACGCCGGTGATGTGGAAACCGGTCTCGATGAAGGTACCCAGCGGAGCAAGGTTCTCCTGAACAACAGCGGCGCCGGCAGACAGCATGATGTAACCCAGAATGGGCTTCAGAGTGCCCGTCATCACCTTGTGGGCAGGACGCTTAAGCGCGACAAGGCCCACAAAGGCAAATAGACCCATGATCCATGCTGGCTTGGTCAGAATCGATTGGATAAACTCAAGTATGGGAAGGATGGCTTGCATCTGCGCTTCCTTTCTCTCTAACGTGGGCGCGTTTCCCTCTTCCACAGGGAACCGCCCTTTTTTGTGCCGCTTTAGGCGTTAGCGGCGGCCGCCTTGATTGCCTCGAGGGCGTCTTCGCGGATCTTCTTCTTGTTCACATAGCTGCGAACGATCACAACGTTGCCGTGGAGCTCGGGAGCGAGTTCCTTAACGGTGATGAACAGATCCGGATTTGCGGAAGAAGCACCATTCAGGTCCATAGACTCAACGTCGGCCTTGATGCCCTCCTCCTCGCAAAGCTCCTCGACTTTGCCAGCGAGCATCAGGCTAGACCCGATGCCGTTTCCGCATACGGTGATGATATGCATGGCAACCTTCCTCTCCTACACGTGACGGTTTTCCGTCTATCCAAAAGCGGCGACGCATCGCCGTGCCATTAAGGCCTAAAAGAATGAACGCATGGTCTCCAAAACCTGCTCGGGCGTATCGCATGCGCTGAGCTTGGCAACGCAGTCCTCGTCCTCGAACATCTGCGAAAGCTCCGCCAAGCAGCCAAGATGAGCCTTGGGGTCGGGTGCGCAAATACCCACGAGCACGTGAACCGGATCGAAATCCTCGTGTCCAAACGCAACGGCAGGGTCAAGCGTGACGATACAGATCCCCGCTTCGCTCACATTGCCATCTGCCTGAGCGTGGGGCATGGCGATGCCCTCTTCCAAGACCATATAGGGGCCGAATTTGTGAACCGATGAAATCATGGCGTCAACATAGCTCTGGTCGCATTTGCCAGCGTCTACGAGCAACTTACCGCATGCCCTGATCGCTTCCTCCCAGTCGGAGGCCTCGACGTGGCAGGCAACAAGCTCGGGTTTAAGAAGATCGGTCAGCATGCTCGTCCCCTACTCCTCGGGCAAGATATGAAAACCAAGCGCCTGAACGTCGCGGGCAAAGCCCTTGACCGTATCAAGCGAGTACTCAAGCAAATCTTTCCCGAAATTCTTGCGCTTGGCAAGAATGGCATTGGGGACCGTAATGATCTGACATCCAACGGACTCCGCCTGGAAGATATTGAGGACCTCGCGCGTAGACGCCCAGAGAACCTCGGCAGCAGGCTTAACGGCAGCCTTCTTTACGGACTCCGCCATGAGGGGCAGCGGATCGACGCCGGTATCGGCAATGCGACCGGCAAAGATGGACAGAATAGAGGGGGTCTCGGCAGAAACGGCATCGACGAACTCGTCGACCTGCTCGGGCGTGAAGATAGTGGTGACATTCACCTTGATGCCGTCGGCAGAAAGGCGCTTGACCAGCGCGGCAGTGGACTCGCCCTTGGTGTTGAGCGCCGGAATCTTAACGTAGACGTTGTCTGCCCAGGTTGCAATCTCGCGAGCCTCGGCCTCCATACCAGCCTCGTCATCAGCGAAAACCTCAAAAGAAACCGAGACATCGGTAATGTGCTCAAGAACCGTCTTGGCAAAAGCGCGGTAGTCGGTCACGCCGCCGGCCTTCATAAGGGAAGGATTGGTCGTGAAGCCCTGAACGTTGCCATTGTCATGCATGTCAAGCATGCCCTCGAGGTTAGCGCCGTCGGCAAACACCTTGATCGCCATGTTCGGTCCTTTCTCATCTAACGCTATTGCTATCGAAAGCCTTCTTCTTTGTTTCAAAAGCTTTTCGGTTTTCTTTTATAAACCATTTCAAAAGCTATCGAAAGCTCAATTGTCAACTTTCCGTGAACGGTCGAATATCGGGTGTGAACGTGCTTCTTTTTGGCGGCGCCTTCAGAATGAGACTCTTTATAGCCCGTCTACGTGCGAACTATCTGCTACGCATGCATTTGGGACATGCCATTCCGTTCATTCGATTCATTCGAATTTGCCTTGTTCTTTTCATATCGATACGTTATATTTCGATTACGAAAGGCGCATCTTTTGCCTTTTGTTCAAAAGGAGCGGCATATGGCATCTACTTCAGACCTTTCACCGGCCGAGCGTCAGCGATTTATCATGAATTGGCTGGCCGAAAAGCCAAATATCTCGGTATCCGACATCGTTCGCCGTTTTTCGGTTTCGGAAGTCACCGCACGACACGACCTCGTCTCACTGGAATCCGAAGGCAAGCTGCGTCGCGTACGCGGCGGAGCGGTATCGCTTTCTCGCTCCAACGCAATCTCGTATCCCGAGGAGCGCATCAATGTCCAAGTCGAGGCCAAGGAGGCCATCGCCGCAACCGCAGCGACTCTTGTTGATGATGGCGATGTTCTGGTAATTGATATCGGCACCACAGGCTTTTACTTCGCTAAAGCCCTCATGGACAAGCATGAGATCACCATTATCACCGGCGATCTTGCAATCGCGAACTACGCCAGCTTCAATCTCCCCAATGCTTCGGTAGTGCTGCTGGGCGGCTCCGTGCGCAAGGGCCACCTCTATCTCGCGGGCGCACTAACGCTCGACTGCATGAGCAAACTACATGCCGACAAGGCGTTTGTCAGTGCCGACGGATTCCACCCCGACCACGGCTTTACCGTCGAGCACGACTTCTCGGCCATGATTAAGCATATGTACCTGGCCAACTCAAACCAGGGCTATATGATGGTTGACCAGGGAAAGTTCAACAAGACCAGTTTTTATCAGTCCGCGCAAATCGATGACCTCGATGGCATCATCGTTGATGGAGACGACGAGGGCATCATGACGGCGGCGATCGAGAGCAGTCGCAGTCATCCCAAGCTCTATATTGCAAAATAGCTCAAATGGCCGGGTCGCCCCACTGCGGGCAACCCGGCCATTTATTAGATCAACCCAAAGTGACGCATAGCGGTGACGGTGCCGTCGTGTGCGACGTCGTCGGTCACGTAGTCGGCAATCGCCTTGACCTCGGGCATGGCGTTGCCCATGGCCACGGCCGTCTCGACGGCAGCGAGCATGCCCAGGTCGTTGCCCGAATCGCCAAAGCCAAAGGTGCGCGCATTTCCCTCGCGGCCCAGATACGTCAGCGCTCGCGCCACGCCCACGCCCTTGTCGATGCCCTTGGGGCTCAGCTCGCGATTCTGACCACCGGTGTTGCACAGCTCAAACTCGCGATCGATAAAGCCATCATCGTTGGCTACGCAAGCCAGGTCGCTCGCGACGATGCCTACCTTGCCCACGCGCAGACGGCCGTCGACGCGCATTTCCTCGGTGCTGTGCACCACAGAAGTGCCGATCAGAGACGACTGCTCAACGCCCGCGGGTTCCAGGGCAAAAGTAGCCACGTTGGTCTCGAAAAAGGCTTCAATCCCTGCCGCGGCCATACGGCGTGCAAGCTCCTCAACAATGTCTTCGTCAAAGCAGTCCTCATGCACCACGCGGCCCTCGACCTCGAGCGTGGCGCCCGCCATGGCAACGATGCCCGCGGGGTCGAGCGCACGCAAGCTGTCCGCGATGAGCCACAGGGGACGACCCGTGCAGATAAACGCCTTGTGCCCTGCATCGCGCAGTGCACGGAACGCCTCAACCACCGTCTGCGAGGGGCGAACCGCCGAAAAGTCCTTGTCGGTCATATTGTCCGGATCGAACGACGTCAGCGTGCCGTCCACGTCAAAAAAGAGCACAGCGGATTCGGGGCACGCATCAATCATATGGGTTCCTTTCGGGGGCGAGAGCAAACGAAGTATCCATCATATAATGGAGCGACGCAACCAGAGAGGTCACCCATGGAATTTTACGCAAGCTGCCCCGAGGGCTTTGAGTCCGCACTCGCCGACGAGCTTAAACGCCTCGGGCTTTCGCATGTTCGCCGGCTGAAGGGCCGCGCTACATTTGAGGGCGAGCTCGAAGAAGGCTACCGCGCCTGTCTGTGGTCGCGCCTGGCGAGCCGTGTGTTCGTGGTACTCGGGCGCTTTGAGGCGCAGGATGCCGACGAGCTGTACGATAGCGTTTACAACATCGCCTGGGAGAGCATCGTCCGCCCCGGCGCCACCATCGCCATTACCGCCCGCGGCGTGACCGAGCAGCTGCGCAACACGCGTTTCTCGGCCCTGCGCGCCAAGGACGCGCTGTGCGACCGTCTGGCCGAGACCACGGGCCGTCGCGCCGATGTCGACGCCGCCGATCCCGATGTTCACCTGCTGCTTTCGCTGCGTCAGCGCCGCGCGAGCATTAGCCTGGACCTTTCGGGCGACCCGCTGTTCAAGCGCCTGCCGCCCGCCGCGACCCGCGCCGGCGAGGGCACGCACGTGCTGCGCCCCGACTACGCCGCCCTGGTGCTGGCGCAGGTCGGCTGGACCGCGCTGTGCGAGCGCGAGCTGACTGCCGATGATTACGAAAACGAAGCCCTGCCCACGCTGGTCGATGCCTCGTGCGCAGGCGGCGGTCTGCTGTTGGAGGCCGTGAACATTCTGACCGACCGCGCCCCGGGCGCCGCACGCGAGCGCTGGGGCTTTGAGGGCTGGCAGCTGCACGACGCCGCTCTGTGGGAGCAGTTGCTTGCCGAGGCACGCGAGCGCGAGGCGGCAGCACGCGAGCGCCAGGCACGCATCGTGGCCGTGGATGTTGACCCCGCCGCCCGCAAGACCGCCGAGCGCATGGTCAAGTGCGCCGGTTACAAGCGCTTTGTCGATTTTTGTGCTGCCAAGCCAGCCACCGTGCTGGACCATGCGGGCGCCGTCGCCGGTGCCGCCGTAGTCGCAGACACCACCGAGACCCCGCTTTCGCTCATGCATGACACCATGACGCTCATCGGCGAGCTGCGCCGCGCGCCCGAGCTTGCTGCGGCGCCGGTCGCCGCGCTCACCCGCGACGGATTGCTGGCCCGCGCGCTCCACGCCGAGCCCGAGCGCTCGATCGCCGTCATGCCCAACAACGAGGAGGCGACCGTCGAAGTCTGGCCTTCGCTCGACCACGCCGCCGCAGCGTTTGAGGCTGCGACCAGTGCGGATGCCGAGGCCGAAGTTGCGGATGCCAACGAAGCCAACGACGAAGCCGCCAACGCCCCCATGCCCGAACCCACAGCCACACTCGACCTGGGCGACGGCAAGCCGTTGACCGTGCTCATCCCGGAGGCCGAGCAGTTCGCCAACCGCGTGCGCAAGAACGCCCGCCTGCGTCGCAAGTGGGCAAAGCGCGAGGGCGTGAGCTGCTACCGCGTCTACGATGCCGACCTGCCCGATTACTCCGCCGCCATCGACCTGTACGAGGGCTGCCCGCAGACGCCGGGCCGCTGGCTCGTCATCGCCGAATACGCCGCGCCCAAGACCATCGACCCCGCGCTTGCCCAGGCCCGCATGCTCGACATTCTGGCCATCGCGCCGCGCATCCTGGATGTTCCGGCCGAGCACGTGCACGCCAAGGCCCGCATGCGTTCGCGCGGCGGCTCGCAGTACGGCAAGCAGGGCGCCGGCAAGAGCGGATCGGGCGCGCGCGCCAACATCGCGCGCCGTCGCCTGCCGCTCATCGAAGAGGGCGGCCTTACCTTTGCCGTCAACTTTGACGACTACCTGGATGTGGGCATCTTCCTGGATCACCGCGTCACCCGCAACCTGGTGCGCGAGCACGCCAAGCAGGCGCGCCGCTTCCTCAACCTGTTCGCCTACACCGGCACCGCCACCTGCTACGCGGCAGACGGCGGCGTCGAGGTGCACGTGAAGGGCGACCTCTCCAACACCTATCTGGACTGGGCCGAGCGCAATATGCGCCAGAACGGCTTTGTTGGTCCGCAGCATCACTTTGTGCGCGACGACGTGCTCGCCTGGATTCGCGACCAGCGCCAGACGCGCAACCGCTGGGACCTGATCTTTGTCGACCCGCCCACGTTTTCGAACTCGTCCAAGATGGGCCGTCGCACCTGGGATGTCCAGCGTGACCATGTTGAGCTTTTGGCCGGCGTGTCGCGCCTGCTCGCGCAGGGCGGACATGCCATCTTTAGCTGCAACCTGCGCGGCTTCCGCCCCGAGGCGCGCAAGCTCGCACGCGCGGGCGTGGTGCTACAGGACATTACGGCGCAGACCATCCCCGAGGATTTCGCGCGCAACCAGAAGGTGCACCATTGCTATATCGTGCGCCGCCTGCCCATCGAGGACGCCATGGCAGAGGTCGGCTTTAGCGCCGAGGAGATTGCCGAGCGAACCGAGGAGCTGCGCAACCCCGAGGCCCGCAAGCCCCGTGCGGCAGTACCCGCGCACGCGCAGCCCGGCAACGGCAAGTCCAACTTTGCCGGCAAATCCTCCCCCGCCGGCAAGTCAAAAAAGAAGAAGTTCTACGCCAGCAAGCCCAAGTGCAAATAACAAAGTTGCGGTGGAATACGGACTGTTTTGCCTGGAATTAGGCAAGTTTAGACCGTATTTCACCGCAACTCATATTGAGATGGTGGTTGGCGATCTAGCCTTGGGTGACCAGTCGGTAACCGATGCCCACGTGCGTTTGGATATAGCGCGGATGCGCGGGGTCGGACTCGATCTTCTTGCGTAGCGTGCCCATAAAGACACGCAGGCTCGCCAGGTCGCTCTTGGTTGCCGTGCCCCAAATCTCGTGCAGGATAAACTGGTGCGTCAGCACCTTGTCGGCGTTATGCGCCAGCAGGCACAGGAGCTTGTACTCGATCGGCGTCAGATGCAGTTCCTCGCCATCCATCGTGGCGATGCCGGCGTCAAAATCGATATGCAGCTCACCGGTATCGAACGAGCCCTCGGAGGCAACACCGCCCGTTTGCGCATACGAAAGGCGCCTGAGCGTCGTGCGAATGCGCGCGAGCAGCTCCTCGACCGAAAACGGCTTGGTCAGATAGTCGTCGGCGCCGGCATCGAGTGCGCGAATCTTGTCCGCATCCTCGCTGCGCGCCGAGACCACAATGATCGGCATGCCCGACCATGCGCGCACCGACTCCACTACCTTGACGCCGTCCATATCGGGCAGGCCCAGATCGAGCAGCACAATGCTCGGTGCCTGCGATGAGGCAGCGGCGATGGCGGCATGGGCGGTCTCCACAGCCATATGGCGCAAGCCGTGCGCCTCGAGCGCGGCAACGATAAGATTGCGAACGGCGGGGTCGTCCTCAACGACCAAGATGAGCGGTTTCACGGCAGAGTTCGGCACAGCGCTACTCCTTATCAAACGAAACGTCGGCGGCGGGAAGTTCAATCGTAAAGACTGAGCCGTGCGGATCCGCCGCGGCAACCTCTATGCTACCGCCATGCGCCAACGCAATGGAACGGCAGAGCGAAAGACCCAGACCAACGCTGCGGTGGCTGTCGGCCAGGCCATGGTTGGCGGTATAGAACGACTCAAAGATCCGCTCGCGGTCCTCGGGTGCGATGCCCGGACCATCATCGGCCACCGAGCACGCCACGCGTCCATCGTAGACGCAAATCGAAATCATGATATGCGAGCCTGCGGGCGTATAGGTGATGGCGTTGTTCACCAGATTGACTACCAGCTGCACCATCAGGCGCGCATCGACGTTGACGAGCGCCGGCTCATCGCACGCCACCACCTTAAGGTCGTGCTCGCGCACGGCAGGGTTCACGTGGCGCAGCGCCTCCTCAACGATATCATCCATGAGCTCGAGCGTGGTCGACAGGCGCATACCGCCGCCCTCGAGCTTGGTGATGGCGAGCAGATTCTCGACGGTGGCGTTGAGCCATTGCGCATCCGAGCGAATGGACAGGAGCATGCCGCGGCGCGTCTGGCTATCGAGCACGGCCGTGCCGGTCGAGCCCTGGTCGAGCAGCACGTCGGCATTGCCCGAAATACTGGTGAGCGGCGTGCGCAGGTCGTGCGAGATGGAGCGCAGCAGGTTGGCGCGCAGCTGCTCGTTTTTGGCGAGCACCGCCGCCTCCTCGCGGGCCTCCATGGCGCGAGCGCGATCGAGCGCCAGCTCGCCTTCGCTCACGATGGCATCGGCAAGTGTCCGCTCCTCGTGCGTCAGCACGTCGGGTTCGGCAACGATAGCCAGCACCCCCACCACCGAGGCGGGATCGCCCGTGCGCACGAAGCCGTCACCTGTGCGGACCGTCAGGTAGATGCCATAAAACGCCGAGCCGCCAAACGTGGCGTCGAGCGGCGTCCCCACATAGGCGGACGCCGAGAGCCGCGGCGGCATCTGCGGCGCCAGCTCGTGCACCGGCGCGGCATCGCCCACGGCCGTGTACGTCGCACGCGGCAGCAGGTCATCGCCCTCGGCGTCGGCGCTGTACCACACGACCGGACAGCCCGAAAGACGCGCCAGCTGCGTTGCCGTGGCATGCACAATCTGCTGCTGATCGGCACACCGCTGCAGCATGCGGTTGGTCTCGAGCACCATATGCGTGCGGCGGTCGCTGGCGGCAGCCTGTGCCAAGGCGCGGCGCAGGGCCAACGCAATCGAGCTCGACACAAGCGAGACCACGAACATGATGAAGAACATGCCGGGATAGCCGCGGTCGATAAGCGACAGCGAGTAGCGCGGGTCGACAAACAAGAAGTTGTAGAGCGCCACGGCGGCAGCCGAGCTCAGCAAGCAATACAGGCGACTCCAGGTAAAGAATGCGCACAGCTGAACGGCGAACACATAGACGATCATGATGCTCGGCGCGAGACCCGGATGGTCGAGCAGCGCGCCCACAATCGTCGCTGCGACCAGCAGCCCCGCCGATACGCAGGCGTCATACAGAGGAGTGCGGCGCGTCAGCGTTGTGCGCCGCCACCAAAAGCTATCGGCAATATCGCCGTCCGTACGGACGTCCATCAGCGCCCCGCCCCTCTCTCAAAAACAAAAACCACCACAAAGGGACAGGCACCTTTGTGGTGGTTTTCCCTCGTGGTGGTTCTAAGTGTAAAGCCTTCTACGACCGGCAGCCGCTAGACAAACAGCACGTGCGCGAGCAGGGCACACACGCACACCACTCCAAATACCAGCGCCACGATCGAGATCACACGATCGGCCATGTCCATGTTGGCACGATTCGTAAAGAACCGATCTTCGGCGGCGTCGACGCGCGCCTCACGCACCATTTCGACCACCGCCTCACGGCCATCGAGCGCCTTTGTATCCATGTTTACCTCCCCGACCTCATGCTTATCCATCAAAAACTAACTCCGTGTAGCCGCCGACGTCTACGGCCGCTCGTTGGGGGCCAGGCGCTGCATCTTATTCACAGCCTTGAACTTGGTGAACAGCGGCACGTACTCAAAGCTCACGTTGGAGTTCTCCAGGCCGTACCAGCGTGCAGGCGTGCCGGCGGCACGGCGGATGATGTACTTGAGCGTGATGGCCGTACGCTCGCTGGGCTCCACATCGCTTTCGGGCGCCAGAAGCTTACGGATCAGGACGAACTTGAACGTGCCGATGTTACCCGGATCCTTGTAGACCGAGTAGTCATGCGTCTGCGGCGGCAGCTCGCCGGTGGCAGCCAGGTCCTGAACAACCTGACGCAGGTAGGCATTGACGCGCTGGTTGATCTTGTAGCCCAGGTACAGATGCACGCGGAACACGTAGTCGGTGCCGAACGTCTCGACCGAATAGGCAAAGGTGTGCGGGTCGTCCATGGTCTCGACATTCACAAACCACCAGGCGCGGGCGCGCTTGGGATGCTTGTCCAAGATCGAATAGACGATATCGCGGTCGATGTAGTCGGTATGGGTGTCCTTGGTCAGGTACACGACGTTGTCGCTCATGCGCTCGTAACGGTCGTCGTCGCGCAGGCGCTTGAGCTGCGGCAGGTAGCTGCGCAGCGGCAGCAGCGTAAACTGGCGCTGCTCGACCGCCGTGCCGTTGTACCAGCACACCATAATGCCCATGATGAGTGCAGCCATGAGGATGGTGAAGTAGCCGCCGTGGAAGAACTTGGTGAGCGAGCTCACGAAGAAGAAGCCTTCGAGCAAAAGGAAGAAGGCCGCGAAGATCCACGGAGCAACCTTGAGCTTGCGCTCCTCATGCAGGTAGAAGAAGAGCAGCAGCGTCGTGCACATCATGGTCAGGGTGATCGCCAAGCCGTAAGCGGCCTCCATGTGCGCCGAGCTCTGGAACAGCAGCACCACGATGACGCAGCCCACAAGCATGACGTTGTTGACCATGGGGATGTAGAGCTGGCCCTTGGTCTCGGCAGGGTAGAAGACCTGCATGTGCGGCATGAGGTCCAGGCGGCTGGCCTCGGACACCAGCGAGAATGCGCCGGTGATGAGCGCCTGCGAGGCAATGATGGCCGCGACGGTGGAACGGCCTACGGCAAACGGGCGCAGGCCCGGGGCGAGCATCTGGTAGAACGGGGTGAGATCGGCAATGCCCATGAGCTCGGGGTTGGCAGCGTTGTTCATAAGCCAAGCGCCCTGGCCCATATAGGAAAGCAGCAGGCAGCACTTAACGAACGGCCAGGTGGCGTAGATGTTGCCGCGGCCGACGTGGCCCATGTCGGAGTAGAGCGCCTCGGCACCGGTGGTGGCGAGGAAGCAGCTGCCCAGAATCATGATGCCCGCGTGGTTGTTGGGGCTCAGCAAAAAGGCGATGCCGCGCACCGGGATGAGGCACAGCAGCACGGCGGGGTGCTGGAAGACAAAGAACAAACCCGTGCCGCCCAGGAACAGGAACCACAGCGTCATGATGGGGCCAAAGGCACGGCCGATCTTGGCCGTGCCGATGCGCTGCACCAAGAAGAGCACAATGATGATGGCAAGTGTGATGGCCACGACGCGGCCCTGATCGTCGCCCAACACAGCATGGACTGCCGGAATGGTGCGCAGGCCCTCGATAGCCGTAGTCACGGTAACGGCAGGCGTGAGGATGCCATCGGCGAGCAGTGCCGCGCCGCCCAGCATGGCGGGGATGATGAGCCATTTGCCGCAGCGCTTAACCAGGCTGTACAGGGCAAAGATGCCGCCCTCGCCGTGGTTGTCGGCACGCAGCGAGATGAGCACGTACTTGACGGTCGTCAGCAGCGTGACCGTCCACACGACAAGGGAGAGCGCGCCAAGCACAAACTCCTCCGTCACGCTTCCGATGCCGCCGTTGCCGGCAACGAGCGCCTTGGTTACATACATAGGACTGGTGCCGATATCGCCGTACACCACGCCCAGCGTGACGAGCATCGCCGAGATGCTCACAGGAATTGCAGCGTGCGAGGCTGCCTCCTTGGCCTTCTGTTCCATAAGCCGGTTTCCTCCCAACTTTAATGTTCGAAGGAATTATAGGTAATCGGCCCATGTTTGAATGGCACTGTTTTCCCAGCTAGATAAACATTTATACGGCCTTTAGGCCACCGCCGCGATATGGAATGGGACAAAGGGATTGTCCCTTTGTCACATTCGTCATTTTCCAAGCCAGTTTTTGAACCACCATTCCATGGATCGGCTCATCTCGGCCATAAAGGGACTCGTGTGCTTGCGGGTGTAGATATCCACCACGCGCTCGCCCACCTCGCGGGCGTGCGGACGGAACATCACATCCATCTCGGCCACCTGAGCGTCCATGGTCGCGGCATCCGCACGGCAGTAGCGCTCCTCGTGCACCAGGTTCACCACGGGGTGCGCGATCGCCGGACGCTCCTTACGGGGCGTGCCGATGATGAGCATCGACAGCGGCATGGTATAGGGCGGCAGATCGAGCAGCTCGGCAACTTCCTCGGCATTCTCGACGATATCACCGATATAGCAGCTCCCCAGCCCCAGGGCCTCGGCGGCAACCACGGCGTTTTGCGCGGCGATCACGGCATCCTGCGCCGCGATGGCAAAGTCGCCCAAACCCGGCGCGCGACGGGGCGACTTGCCCGTGCGCTCTACCAACTCGGGCTCAAAGCAGCCCACGTGCTCAAACAGATCGATCCACTTGGCATAATCGACCACAAATATAAGTGCCCAGGGCGCCTTGGCGATCATGGGCTGGTGGTCGCACAGGTCGGCCAGGCGGTCGAGCGTAGCCTGCTCGCGAATGCTTACGATGGAATACATCATCATGGCACCCGCCGACGGCGCGCGACTCGCCGCATGCAAAATCGCCGCCCGCTGCTCGTCGGTCACCGCCACGGGACGGTCGTTGTCATCACGCGCGAAGGCACGCGTGGAGGAACGGTGCTCCAACGTGTCCAGCACCGCATTGCCCGTAGTCTCGACCGGATAGCCGTACGCATCCACGACCGCAGCTCCGCCCCCGCCCATGTCCGCCTTGCAAACCTGCTCGTTCATCGCCCTACCCTCGCCATTTCTTTAAGAAGCCTTTACGTTTCCGTGTAATTCCCGTCCATTATCGCGCAGGTCGCCACTACATTGCGCCACACCGCCACACGTGCGCGTTAATATGGCTGGTTGTTGTGCGCAGCCACCAATTGCTGCGCATATCTTGGTAACAATCGGGTAAACCCCCGCTTTCGTAGGTTTTAAGTTTGTGAGGAGTCTCAGAATGTTCGCTGCCGCCATCTCGCTCGTCGGTCTTGCGGCGACCGTCTACCTTGTCTTGCGCGAGGCCAAGGCCATTCGCGCACAGTCGGGCACCATTGCCAAGAGCGCCATCGCCTGGAGCGTCGCCTTCGGTCTGTTCCAGGTCTTTTTGACCATTTGGGGCGCCGTGGGCCTCGTCGCCCAAAACGAGCCGCTCGCCTTTGTGATGCTCATCCTGACCAATGCCATTCTCACCGGTTGCGCCTGGGCCAGCATCGCCCGCGACCGCATCGCTCCGCGCGTCTTTGCATTCGCCGAGCCCGACGCCCCCGCCCCCACCGGCAAGCTCGCCCGCCTGCGCGGCGCCTTTGTGGGCAAACCGCTCGTCGCCGCCGTCCTGTGCCTGCTGCTCGCCGGCGTCTTTGCGCTGCTGGGCATGGAGGTCTCGTCCAACCACGACTTTACCTGGGTCTACCCCCTGTGCATCCTGCTCGAGTGGGCCATCATCACCACGCTCATGGTCGGCCTGTTCTTCCTATTCCAGCGCCACGGCGCAGCTCCCGCCGTCCTGGCCTTCGCCCTCTTTGTCCTGGGCATTGCCGAGTTCTTCGTCATCACGTTTAAATCCATGCCCATCCAGCCGGGCGACCTTTCGGCCATCTCCACCGCCGCCGCGGTCGCCGGCAACGGCTACACCTTCTCGATCTCGCTGTTCTGCGTGCTGTCCATGGGCTTTATCGCCATCGCCATGCTGCTATGCGAGTACGCCGGCCTGGTGGCACCGCACCGTCAGAAGGGTGCCGCCAACGCCAAGCGCATGCTGCTCACCAACCTGCTCGTCGCCGTGCTGTGCCTGGGCGGCGTGACCGCGCATGTCACGCTCATCGACTACTACAACACCCTCGGCATCACCGTCTACACCTGGCGCCCGCTCGAGAGCTACTGGCGCGAGGGCTACCTGCCCGCTTTCATTAGCGCAGCGCAGTCCATCAAGCCGCCCAAACCCGCCGACTACTCCGTCGACGATGCCAAGGCCACGCTCAAAAAGTACGCCAAGGCCTACGACAAGTCCGATGCCGCCAAGAGTGACGAGCGCGCCGCCGCAAAGGAGCAATTCGACAGCGAGAAGCCCACGGTCATCGCCATCATGAACGAGACGTTCTCGGATCTGTCGATCTACCAGAACATGCGCGCCGGCTACGAGGGCCCGCAGTACTTTAAGAACCTGTCCAACTGCCTCAGCCGCGGCAAGCTCTACGTGAGCGCCTACGGCGGCGGCACCGCCAATACCGAGTTTGAGTTTATGACCGGCAACTCTATGGCCAACCTGGGCTCGGGCGTGTACCCCTACACCATCTACAACATGGAAACGACCGGGAACCTGGCAGAGCAGTTCAAGTCGCTCGGGTACTCCACCACGGCCATGCACCCCAACCACGCCACCAACTGGAACCGCGAGAACGTCTACAAGGACTTTGGCTTTGACCAGTTCCTGTCCATCAACGATTTCCAGGGAGCCGACACCCTGCGCGGCATGGTGACCGACCAGGCGACCTACGACAAGATTCTCGAGTTGCTCGACCAGAACGCCGATCCGCAGTTTATCTTCGACGTGACCATGCAGAACCACTCGGGCTACGACACGGGCCTGCTGCCGGTCGACAAGCAGATGCATCTCAACATCGACACAACCGACCTGGACGCCAAGACCGTTGAGGACGGCACGTTGTCCGATGTCGACGAGTACGTCTCGTGCATCGAGCAGTCCGACCAGGCGCTTCGCTACTTCCTCAACGCCCTGAGCAAACTCGATCGCAAGGTGGTCGTGGTGTTCTGGGGCGACCACCAGCCGTTCTTCCCGTCCAAGTTCAACGATAAGTGGTTTACCGGCGAGGACGATGCCACGCATCAAGAGCGCCTGTGGCAGACCGACTACATCATCTGGGCCAACTACGACGTTGCCGGCTGCGACCAGACGAGCGAGGTCGACGACCTGTCCACCAACTACCTGTCCACGCAGCTTATGCAGCTGATCGGCGCACCTCTCTCCGACTACCAGAAAGCGCACATGACGCTGCGCGAGTCGCTGCCCGCCATCAACTCCGTGGGCTACGAGGACGCTAGCCTGCGTTGGGCGCTCTCCTCCAACGTCACCGGTGACGACGCCGTTGCCGCAGCCACCACCAAGGCACGCGAGGATTACGCCAAGATGCAGTACTACGAGATGTTCCGCGACGGCAAGAACGTCTATACGGAGCACTTCCAGACCGAGGCCAACGAGACCGACCCCAACCTGGCACCGGGTACGACCAAGATCAAGTAACGGGGTCGGGGGCCCGAATCGGCGGCAGGCGGAGGCATGGGAAAGGTCTGCTGCCCAAACAGTCCTGCGCAAGACGGGGGCCACATTAAGTGGCCTCCTTTGCGTGCGGAACTCGCGATGAACCTTATATGCCTCCGCCTGGACAGACGCCCTGATGTTGGGGCGTGGCTTGTCTTGGGTGTATCGCCGAACATATATAAGTTGAAGGCCACGTTATGTGGCCTTCTTTGTTTGCGGAAAATGTGTCCCGTTCCGGGCGCTAATTGTGGGATGCAGTTTCCGCTTGCGGAGTCTCCACTCAACAGAAAACCCGGGTGGCCTGTTTTTTGGCTACCCGGGTTTTTGGGTTGTCGATATGTTCGACTGGCTACTAGTGGGTCTTGCGGCGCTTGATCAGCATGATAAGGGCTATCACTACGAGCGTTGCTCCCGCTGCTGCTGCGGTGGCGACTAGGGCGAATGTTTGGTCGCCGGTGTTTGCGAGGTTCTTCGCTGTGGTCGTAGTCTTGACCTTGGTGTCGGTCTTAGCTCCGTTGTCGGACTTGGGCTTGTCCGGGTTCGTCGGGGTCTCAGGAGTCTCGGGGTCCTTTGAGCCTTCGGAATCGGTTGGGCCGGCGGTGTTTACCAGCGTATGGTCCAGGAACTTCTTGGCGCCCGCACTTGCCTGTGAGAACAGGCGGCGCGTGCGGATCGGGGTGGCGTTCACCGTTGTGGGCGGCGTCTCCTCGGCCTCGATATTCACGAGCGTCGTGCCGGTGTCGAGGCCCACGTCGTTGTATCCCACGTGGCAGTAATACTGCGCACCGTCATCGTCTGCGGTCAGGTCAATCTCGAGCTTTGAGGCCGTTCCAGCCGCGAGGTTGCCATCGGCACCCACGAGCTTAAACTCTGTCTCGCCGCGGCCCTTGCGGTACCACATATAGGTCGGTGCCAGCCCTGTTTCGCTATCGTCGGCACCGAGTTGCTTCACATGGCCAATCGCCGAGAGCGTCAGGTGGCTTCCCGCCGTGCGCTCAACCGAAGAGTCGTATCCAAGATCCGACCACTCCGCAGCATCCGCCGCAGGTCCGCTTACGGTCATCGTCATGCCATCGGGCATGGTCTTGACCGTGATGATTGCCGAGCGAATACCTGTTTCGGTCGTGGATCCATTCTTAACGGCGGCGATGGCGAATCGATACTCCGTATTGGGCTGCAGCCCATCCCACTTGAGCGAGGTCTGCGTGTTGTCGGCAATCTTCCAGCTATTGACGACCGCATCCGCCGCATTGCTCTGCAGCATGCCCACGCCGTAGCTAAAGCCACTCTTGTTTGCGAGTACATCGTCCCAGCTAAACGTAACGCTGGTCGAATCGATGGCGTTTGCCGTAAAGCCCGTCACGGCCGGCGCGTCGGGCATCTCGACGTCCTTAACGTCATAGCCCACGATCCAGAACTGGTCGGTGTCCTTGGTGCCGAGCTTGTCGCCCGAGTCTGCCTCGAACTTGTCGACATCCACCGCGTTGACGCCCAGACGCCACACAAAACCGTACTTGCCTTGCGCGGCCTCGGGCAGGTTGTCGACAGTGCCGCCGAATTCGGTCGATTCACTCGAGGAGTTACCCGTAGTAAAGCCGGCGTTGGCACCAAAGCACAGGCCGCCAAACAACTCGTGCTTTGCGAGCTTCGCGCCCATGACAACGCTGCCGTTCAGCGTCAAGCCGAGCTCGAGCTCCTGCTCCTTGCCCTCCTCGACTTCGATGGTCTGCTCAATGCTCGCCCCCCGACTGCGCGGCGGCGCCGTTAAACCCATCGTGCGTGTAGGCGCGCGTTACGCCAGGCTTGCCCAGGCCAAAGGAATCCCCAACGGAAGTCTCGCCGTTGAGCGTCGTTTGATAGGTTCCGGGTTCTCCCGACCGGTTGGTCAAAAAGTAGCTGAGCGGCGTCATATTGTACTGTTTGGCAATGCGGTCATAGGCCTCGACATTAACGACCGAGGTCTGCGCGCCGAGCGACACGGGCGCCGCCATCACGCCCTTGCCACCAGTTTCCTCATTTTCGATCTCATACTCGTAATAGACCATCGGAATCGTGTAGAGCACGGCCTTGTCACCCTCGCCGGCATGCGACTCATAGCTTACGCTTGCGCTGACCGTGCGCTCGCTCCGGTAGTCATAGCATCCCTCGGCGGCAAAATCGACTGAAGCATTCATCGCGACCAGGGGCGGACCGGTCTGCACCTCGACGGCAACGCCCAACTCGGCGCCAATGGTATAGCCCTGGGATGTCCCCGTGCCCTTTTCCTCTCCGTATGACGTGCCGCCCAACACCAGATAGCCGTATGCCTGCTCCAGATCCTCAACATAGGGCGCATCCTGCAGCACGGCAAGCACGCGCGGGTTGGTATAGACCTTGTAGCGGTCCTTGTACGTGATCTTGACGCTGTCGTTGTCGACATCGGGCAGCGCGAGCGAGATAAATGTGCCGTAGGTAGTGCCGCGACGGTTGCTCTCGCTAATCACCTGCTCCTCGCCGCGGCGCACCTTTCCGTTCTCGTCGAGCGAAAAATGCGAGGCGGTCATCCAATAGTAGTCATCGTTCTTGCGCAGGTCCTCGTCGCGGTGCTTGCCCACCACGGCGATAAAGCTCTCGTTATAGCGGTCCGAACCCGAGACGCTGCCCGCCTTGACGTCGCTGATCCACACCTGCTCTATACCCTTGTGGTCATGCTTGTTGCTGCTGTTGTATTGCTGACCGCTCATGCTCATGGTTCCGACCATGGACCCCAAGCCCTGAGCCCCGCTCTGTGCCGTGTTGCAGGCAAAGTCGCGGAACACATCGCCGCCCACGAGCACCTCGTCGACCGCCAGCTGCTCGGACAGGCCGTCAAGGTTGGCAGTGGCAAGGGCAATAGGCGCCAAGGTGCACGGATAGCGCTTATCCTGAGCGCTATCCTTCCATGCGCTGTTGGGCACATGCATCAGCCCATAGGAGGCGAGGAGCCCGTCTCTGTATTCCTTGCAATCGGAAAGCTTGAACTCGCCAGACTCCGAGTCAAAATACGCGTAGCGGTACAGCGCGCCGTACAGCCCCTTGCTGCCGTCAGAAGCGCCGTAATCAAAAGCGCTGCGTTGCCAGTCATAGCCCGCAAGAATAAGGCCCGTGACGGTTTCACCCGTCTTCTTTCCTTCTTCATCGTAGGCGGCAAACGTGCCGAACGTCGCATTCGCAGCGACCATGGTCTTGCCGTTCGCGGAGAGGGAGATTGCGCCCGCGTCGCCCAGAGCATCGACATGGACGAGCGCACCCTTGGATGCATCCCACGAAAACAGCTCGCAATGCGTCGACTTATCAATATTCTTCTTGCCGTAGGGTGCCGAGACCACGATGGCGAGGTCATCGCAAAAATCGCGATCGAGGTCGCCGGCCGCTAGCGAAACGACAGGAGCTGACTGAAGCTGCGTCCAGGAGTCGTTCCCGCCCTTGTTGTGCGTGGTGTAGTCCGCGGCGTTACCGGCATCGATCTTGACGACGCTTTGCTTCCAGTTGCCGCCCTCCAAGTCATACATGTCGACTACAGCCTTGCGCACGCCGTTCTCGTCGACATAGCAGCCCGCGTAGACAAAAAGCTCGTCGACGCCGTCGCCATCGACATCGCCCGCCTCGACATCAAAGACGGCGTCGTGCTCTTGCAGGTAACCGGCATCCAGGTACTTAAAACGGCCTTCGTACATCATATTAGTGTTGACCGTCACCGGCAGGTGTGTGTCGAGAGTGCGCGTGCGCCCGTTGCTAAACGAGTAGAGGACCAGCTCAACCTTTCCGGCGTATGACTTGCCGTCAATCGTCGTGGAGGAACTGTCGCCGTAGGCACGGAGCTCGGCAACGCGGCTCTTTTTACCCGTGCTGGCGTCGCTGCAGAACTCAACACTCGTGGCGTGAATGCCCGAGAAACCGTTGTTGTCGTTGGCGAGTACTGTTGAGGACTCATTGTTGCTTAGGTACGACCAGGTGCCGCCACCGTAGTCGCTATGCTTGTAGAGATCGCTGTTCGTATCGAAGTTGTTGCCGTTTTGCCAGAACTTTGCGGCGCCCCACACACTTCCATAGCCATCGGTGAGTTTGCTGCTGCCGCCAATGTCACCGCGCTCGACGTTCTCGAGCTTGTCGCGCAGAGTGTAGCGATTGCCATGGCTACCGTTAGCCGCCATATAGACCTCGCTGCGCGTGGCAAACGTCGTGGGGGTATCAGTGGAATAGGGGCCAACGGTATCGGCCGGAATGTCCTCGCTCGTGCCCAGACCCAGGGCTTGATAATCCTGCTCGGTCATATCGGTGATTGCGGGCGCGTCTGCCGCCTGGGCAACCTGGGGCGTGGCCGTGAAGCAGGCGACGCTCGTGGCGATCCACGCAGCAAGCGCCGCCGTCCCAACAAGCGGGATTTTCGACAGCCTACGGATACGGGGGTGTGGAACGTACATGAGGGACCTCGCTTTATTCGAGTGGAGTGGACTCATTTTTGCAAATGATACATCCGATGCCCGATATCACGTGTCTCATTTTCGCCAACGGCGTGTCTCATTTTTGAGAATCCGAGATGCCGCGGAAATCTTATCCCAGCTCAAAGGCCATTTCTGGGATGTATTTTCCGTCGAGTGCCTCATCGGGATACTGCATCCCATTTCAAGCGTCGATTCTGGGACGCATTTTCCCCTTAGACCCTCAACCGGAAACCGCATCCCACTTTGAGCGCAAATTCCGGGATGCATTTTCCGCTTGAGCCTCATTGGGAAACGGCGTCCCACTTTGAGGGCTGATTGTGGGATGCATTTTCCGGTTTTGCTCTCATTGGGAAAATGCATCCCGTTTCTTGACCGAATAATGGGACGCAATTTCCCGTTGGAGCGCCTTTGGGAAAGTGTGTCCCACTTCGACCGCCCAGAGTGGGATGCACTTTCCGCAAAGCACCTCAACGGGAAACTACGTCCCATTCCAAAGGCAAATTCCGGGACGCATTTTTCGAAAGCCTGCCCGTCCGGAAAGCCCGTCCCACTTTGGACGCATCCGGGCACGGAACCATCGACCTATCAGGCCTCCCATCAATAAAGAGGCGTCCTCCCGGACGGCGGGGCACGAAGTTCATCGCGAGTTCCGCACGCAAAGAAGGCCACTTAATGTGGCCTTCGTCTTGCCCAGGACTGTAGAGCAGGGAACTTCGTGCCCGGCGCCCGGGAGGGCGTTGCATTTAGAAGATGGACCGACCGCCGTCAGCGATGGGAGCTACTCCCCCAGCACGGCCTTCTTGGCGGCTTCAGCCATGTTGTCCAGATCATCCTTGGTGGGGTGATCCTTTGCGGCAACCCAGTTGTCGAGCAGCATCTTAAATCGGGCGTTGTCGGGATCTTGCTCGAGCATGGCCTCGTAGCGCTGCTTGACCGCGGGACCCATCTTGCCCTGGCACATCGCCCAGCCCGCCAGCTCGGCATCATCGGCCAAATTGGAGGTCACGCGATCGATAATCTGCTGGTAATAGCTCTGATCAGCACCAAAACCGCAGGTACCAAACAGAAAGACGCGCTTGCCGTGCAAGGCGGAGAGCAACGCCGCGACCGAAGGCGTGCATGCGCCCTTGTCGCACCAAAAGCCAACGAGCACCGTATCGGCAGCGCAGGCGCCCTGCGCCTCGAGCGCAACCTGATCTGCATCCGCATCGTCGCTCAACGCCGCGGCATGGACAAACTCAACGCCCGCAGCCTGCAGAGTGCGCTTGATCGCGCCCGAAACCATCCTGGTATTACCGCTCTTGCTGTTGACCACCAAAGAGCATGTCATAGTCACGTTGCTCGTTTCCCCCAAAACTAAAGCCACTAATGCAATTTATTAGATGAATATCTTAGTACTAACGTGACAGATGTAAACCACCGTCTGTCGATTGATTAATTTGCACCACGGGCTTGCTCACTGGGCAAACTGGCTGCGGTAGAGTTCGGCGTAGAAGCCGCCTGCCGCTAGCAGCTCGTCGTGCGTGCCGCGCTCGATAATCTGGCCGTCGCGCATGACCAGAATGCAATCGGCGTTGCGGATCGTCGACAGGCGGTGCGCCACCACAAAGCTTGTGCGGCCGGCCATAAGCTCGTCGAACGCCGCCTGCACCTGCAACTCGGTGCGCGTATCGATACTCGACGTTGCCTCGTCCAGCAGCAAGATAGCCGGGTCGGTGAGCATGACGCGCGCGATGCACAGCAGCTGCTTTTGGCCCTGACTAAACGTGCCGCCGTCCTCGCCAATCACCGTGTCGTAGCCGCCTGGCAGCTGCACGATAAACTTGTGCGCGTGCGCGCGCTTGGCGGCTTCGATAACCTGCTCGCGCGTGGCATCTGGGCAACCGTAAGCGATGTTTTCCGCCACCGTGCCCTCGAACAGCCAGGTGTCCTGCAGCACCATGCCAAAGGCGCGGCGCAGGCTTGCACGCGTGTAGTCACGCGAAGACCGGCCATCGACCATGATGCGGCCGGCATCGATATCGTAAAAACGCAGCAGCAGATTGATGAGCGTTGTCTTTCCGCAGCCCGTGGGACCGACCAGGGCAAAGCGCATGCCGGGCTTGGCCTCGATGCAGATATCCTGCAGCAGCTTGCGGTCGGGCACATAGCTAAAGTCCACGTGATCAAAGGTCACCTCGCCCTGCGGGGCGGCAAGCTCTACGGCGTCCGACGCATCGGGTTCCTGCTCGCGGGCATCGAGCAGTGCAAACATGCGGCGCGCCGAGGCATACGCGGTCTGGATCTGCGTAATAACGTTGGTGACCTCGTTGAACGGCTTGGTGTACTGGTTGGCATAGGACAGGAAGATCTGCACGCCGCCCACCGTAAGCGCCGCCGGCACGCCCGTGATCACGCCCACGCAGCCGATCACAGCGACCACGGCATAGATGATGTTATTGATAAAGCGCGTGCCGGGGTTGGAGAGCGAGCCCATAAACTGCGCGCGCTCGCCTGCCGTATAGAGCTCGGCGTTAAGGGCATCAAAGCGCAGCTGCGCATTGGGGCCATAGGCAAAGGCGTCGACAAGCTTTTGCACGCCCACATACTCCTCGATATGGCCACCGAGCTGGCCTTGAATGCGCTGCTGTGCCGTAAAGCTTTTGTTGGAAAGCTTGGCGATGGCGCCGGCTGCAAAAATGGAAAGCGGCGTGACGAGCACCACCACGAGCGTCATGGTCAGGTTAATGGAGAGCATAAACGCGAGCGTGCCAACGATGGTGATAACACCGGTGAAAAGCTGGGTAAAGCCCTGAAGCAGACCGTCGCCCACTTGGTCGACATCGTTGACCACACGGCTCATAAGGTCGCCGTGGGCGTGGCTGTCGATAAAGCTGAGCGGCATGCGACTGAGCTTATCGCTCGCCTCCACGCGCATGTCGCGCACCGTCTCGTAGGACAAGCGGTTGACGCAATAGCCCTGCAGCCACTGGAAGGCCGCCGCGCCCACCACGACAATCGCGAGCTTGGTAACGAGCGGCAGCAGCGCGTCAAAGTCCACCCGCCCGGCGGCAACGATCTGGTCGATGCCCTCACCAATGAGGATGGGCGTGTAGAGCTGCAAGATAACCGAGACGGCAGCGCTCAAAAACGATGCCGCAAACGAGACGCGATGCGGGCGAACATAGCCCAGCAGGCGGCGGGTCACCGCGCCGGCGGGATAGCGCTCGGGATCGCCGGACTGGCGCGGACTGTCGCTCAGGTCGTTGAGGTTATCGTTACCGGACACGTTGGCCGTCATCGTGGCGACCGAACCGGAGGAAGTGTACGGATTCATTTAGCAGCCCTCCTTTGCGCGGACGGATGCGGGGGCGCACGCGGCACCTGGGGCGGGCGCGGGACTTGGAGCAGACGCGGACGCCGTACTCCCCTGCTGGCCCTCGAGCTCCTCGCGGCGAAGCTGTGACTGGCAGATCTCGCGGTAGAGCTGGCAGGTCGCGTACAGCTCATCGTGCGTGCCCAGGCCCGCAACCGAGCCGTGGTCGAGTACGCAGATCATGTCGGCGTCGCGCACGGTCGAGACGCGCTGGCTCACAATGACCGTCGTGAGCGGCAGCCCACCCTCGGCGGCACCGCGCACGCTGCGCTCGCGAATGGCATGACGAAGCGCCGCATCGGTCTTAAAGTCGAGCGCCGAGGCAGAGTCATCCATGATTAGGACCTGCGGAGAGCCCACCAGAGCACGTGCGATGGTCAGGCGCTGGCGCTGGCCACCGCTAAAGTTCTTGCCACCCGCCTCGACCGGCGCGTCCAGACCTTGAGGTTTTTTGCGCACGAACTCGCTCGCCTGCGCCATATCGAGCGCCGCCCAAAGCTCATCGTCGGTTGCCGCATCGTCGCGCCAGATTAGGTTGCTGCGAATCGTGCCGCTCACGAGCGACGCGCGCTGCGGAACGGTCGCGACCACACGGCGCAGCTGGTCGAGCGGCCAGGTGCGCACGTCGGCACCCATCACGCTCACGCTGCCGGTGCTCGCATCGTACAGGCGCGGGATAAGCGAGACGAGCGTGGACTTGCCGCTACCCGTGCCGCCGATAATGCCGAGCGTTTTGCCCAGCGGGAGCTCCAAGGTCACATCGCTCACGGCATTTGCCGCGCCCGCGCCAAACGAAAAGCTCGCATGGTCAAAGCTCAGCGCAGGGACTGGAGCGACATTGCCCGGCTCGGGCAGTGCGCCCGGCTGGTTGCCCTCGTCGGTGATGCTCGGCTCGCAGATGAGCACCTCATTGATGCGCGACGCGCTGGCGCTCGCCTTGGTAAAGACAACGACCAGGTTGGCGACGTACACGATGGAGGTCAGGGTCTGCGTCATGTAGTTCACAAATGCCATGACCTGGCCCTGCGTAAGCTCACCCACGTTGACCTGGATGCCGCCCACCCACAGGATGGCGCACACGCCCAGGTTCATCACCAAAAACGTTACGGGGTTAAGGATCGACGAGAGCTTGCCCACCGCGATGGCGGTATGGGCCTGGTCGTCGGCGGCTTGGGCAAAGCGCTCACGCTCGTGGTCTCCGCGCACAAAGGCGCGAACCACGCGGGTGCCCGAAAGCCCCTCGCGGCAAATGAGCGCAATGCGGTCGAGCTTTGCCTGCAGCTGCTTGTAGTACGGAATGCAGCGCGCCATGACAAACCAAAACACCAGGCCGATGGCGGGCGTGCAGATAAAAATGATGATGCCGAGCTTATGGGCGTTGGCAAGGGCCGCGCACATGGAGCCCACCGCCAGGAAGGGCCAGCGGATGAGCATGCGTACGCCCAGTGCCACGGCAAGCTGCACCTGGTTGACGTCGTTGGTGATGCGGGTGATGAGCGACGGCGTGCCAAAGCGGTCGAGCTCGGCGTAGCTCAGCTTATTGATGTGTTGGTAAAGCGCACCACGGATATCGGTACCCATGCCCTGCGAGGTCAGCGCCGCCATCTTTTGGCAGATGAGCGTAAACGAGATGCCGATCACAGCCATAGCGCCAAGCAGCATACCGTAGTGGACGACGGCGTTGACATCGTGCGCGCCGATACCTCTATCGATCATCCGGGCAATCACCAGCGGCGTCAGCAGGTCAAAGATCACTTCGACCAGCTTGCACGCAGGACCAATCACCATATACCGGCGAAACTTACCACCAAAACGCCTGAGCAGCTCAATCATAAATAGGCGCTCCCTATCATCATCCACATTCAATTCGAATCATGATAGTACGGCGTACCCAAAAGAAGCGCAAACAACTCGTCATTTCTAACGGGATTCAGTTTTCAGAGGTGTAGACGCGCACACCCAGCCAGTGTCGGGTCGACCACTTGGTATACTTGCATTAGTGCTACCAGGTTAGTCGCCGACCCTTGAAATGAGGTGCCGAGATGAACGACATTCTCGCAAGAAGAGCAAGACGAGCAACTGTGGGCATCGCCCTTTCCGCGGCACTTGTCGCGGGAATCGCCCCCGCAACGGCGATCGCGGCAGAAACCAGCTCCCCCACCGGTGCGGCCGTTTCGCAGACGAGCGCCGCCAACGGCAATTCGGGCGCCCCGCAGACAGAAGACGCGGCCGCCGCAAAAGAAAAAGCGTATGCAGTCATGCAGGAAGCGCTCAAAAACCTCGAGGCCGCAAAAAACGCCGCAAGTCCCGAGAAAATTGCGAGATTCAATGATGACATTGCCCGTTTTCAAGAGCTCCGCGACAAGATGGCGGCGCAAGCCGCCGAAGAGAGGGAACTCCTTCCCACCATGCAAGCGGACATCGATGCAGCCCAAGCCAAATACGATGAGGCCCACAACCGGACAAGCGGCCTTCAGGCAGAATTGGATAAGGCACTTGAAGCACTCGGCGACGAGGAGTCCAGCACAGCTATTAAGGAGCAAATAAAGCAGTTGCGCAGTGAGATCATGTCGGCAGAAAGGCGAGAAAAATCTTGTGAAGATGATCTTCACCGCTACCAACGCCGGCTCGAAAGCCAGGAAAAACAGGTTCAGCATTTCGAAAGTGAGGCAGAGGAAGCTAAAGCCCACATCGACGAGGACATAGCCAAGCGAAATGCGCTCCTCGGCGATTTGGAAAAGGCGCAAGCGGCCTATGATGACGCCTGCAAAGCATACGAAGAGGCAAAGGCCGCGGCAGATAAGACCACCTCGCCCGAGATAACGAACCCCGCCGAGACAGTGCCACCCACCGGCACCACGCACCCCC